>DATBCZ010000044.1:0-16745 GCA_036270175.1 Steroidobacteraceae bacterium
TTGCCCATTCAACTGCACCAGTGAATCGAGTGCCTCAGAGCGCGTCGAGGCAGCCGTCAGAGCGGCAAACTCCCCGACAATTTCTTCTTCGGTTTCGCGTTGCAACAACATAACCCTTGCTCCCCTTCCCTCGTACAAGCGCGATCCTAACGATGTGCGGTCGCAAAGGGTCCCCCGCATTTGGGGTTTTTTTACCAAATTTTGCACTGCTGCGTTTTTGGGAAAATTTTCCCAAAAATTCACTGGCCGCCAACAACCGTGGAAAAAGAACATTGAGGCTGCGCGTCTGCGCATACGTACAGCCGGAAGGCCGACGGGGCAGCCGAGAGCATGAAATGGTTCATATTCCGCAGCGCAGCACTTTCGTATTGCCGAACATGACGGTATCCATATGCCGGACCGGAAAGCTCGTCTGAAACAGATCGCGACCTGACGAAATCCTCACGCGTATCGCGACGCAACACCGTCGTCTGCATTTGGTGATTTTTTACCAAATTTTGCCCGGTTGTTTTTTGGGAAAATTTTCCCAAAAATGCACGGCCCTCAATTCACACGGAAGAAGAACATCATGCGCATCTCCGAGGATCGCTACAGTCGCGAGCGCCTTTGCCTGCAACTCGCGTTACGCTTCCTGGAGCACGAGGCGCGCACTCAGACCATCCGAACCTGGACTGGACTGTCTGACGACAGGATCCGAAAACTCTATCGTTCTTATATGACTCGCGCGCGCCGTTACGTGCCACGACACCGGGGCAAGTCACCACACCAGGTCGCCTACTTCGCGCGCTCCATTCGAGTGCAACAGGAGACGGTTTGGCTCGCGAGCCTGTTATCGCTGCTTGGAGTAATTCCGCCGGAGCCGTGCACCGACGGGGCTCATGCGCTGCCGAACGTGGCGCGCGGGGAGTTGCTGTGCCAAGCGTTCGAAACCTATCGGGAGATGATTCCCTCATCGCAGATCTCGTTCGAGCACGCAGTGTTTCTCGCAACAACATTATCGCGCGGCGAGCAATTGCGGCTCGGGGGCTGCACCGACTGCGGCAGCCTGGTAGTCACCGAGCGATTTCCGATCCGCGACAAGCGTTGCCACCATTGCGCGAATTCCGCGGCGTGACAGCGGGGCGGGCTGACGTAGCGGGGCTTGGACGAGAGGCCGCTTCGTGTCCCGCGAATTTGGAACATACCTTGGACGAGATCCATTCCGGGCGAAGGCATATCGATACCGCAGCTCGTGCCAGGCTTCAACGAATTTTGCTGGCCGAGGGGACGGCCAGCAAAATATGAGGCGGCGCACCGCCGGGAGGGCCACTGCATCCAAAGCATGCTTTGGTTATGATGTGCGGTCATGAACTACAAGACGCGGGTCCTCAAGCGCTATCCCCGTGCGGAGCTGGTCAAGTCCTCCAGCGAACCGCCCTTGTACTCAGTGACCGACGGCGAGATTGTCCTGTGCGAGTCCGCGAAGTCGCCGACCGACGCGTGGCGCCGGTCCGCGCTGTTCCTCGATCGCCCCTACAGCGACGCCGACACGCGCTGGCGTCGCACCGACGGGACTTCCTGAGCCGATCGACTCCCGCGTTTCGAACCCGATACGTCACCCCCGACGTACCCGGCAGAGCCGCCCCGGGCGACCGAACGCCGACTGGCGAGAGCGAAGGGGCCGCCGTAGCCGCGACCCTCGACGAGCAACGCTCTAAACTCTCCCGCAACGTCCTTTGGTTAAGATGCGCTCATGGACCAGGCACGCCCGAATTTCTTCTCCGGACCCTATATCGACCGACGTGAGGAAGCCCGCGAAGAGCCGGGCTGGCTGGAAGCGGCGCTTGCGGATCCAGCGACGCTCTACCTGCTAGCGAAGGGCACCACGCAACTGGTGCAGACGAAGCCGGAGCCCCGCATCGAATTCGTTACCCGCGACCATCCCGTCGTCCGGGAAGTGGAGCCGCAGCGGTTCGTATTGCTCGGCTGGTTTCGCGGCACGCGCTGCGTCCTGATCGAGCTCGAGCCAGAACTCGCCGTAACCCTGCCCCAGAACGCGAGTTTCGAGGAGCTACGACCCCTTTCGCCGCTCCTGCGCGGCGATGAGCCAGGTCTGCTCGCGTACGCGCGCGCCCTGTCGATCTGGCGCTCCCGTCAGAAATTCTGCGGTGTGTGTGGCTTTCCAACCGTTCCAAGGAAGGCCGGCCACGTGCTCCATTGCACGAACCCGATCTGCGGCCATGAGTTCTTTCCCCGCATCGACCCGGCCATCATCGTGCTCGTGACCGATGGCGAGCGGGCGCTGCTCGGAAGACAAGCGAGCTGGCCGCCGGGGCGTTATTCCACCATCGCGGGATTTGTGGAGCCGGGCGAGAGCCTCGAAGACACCGTCGTCCGCGAGGTGATGGAGGAGACCGCGGTCGAGGTTACAAGTGTCAGGTATGACTCCTCGCAACCTTGGCCCTTCCCCTCATCGCT
Organism: Steroidobacteraceae bacterium; assembly: GCA_036270175.1. Classification (GTDB taxonomy): domain Bacteria; phylum Pseudomonadota; class Gammaproteobacteria; order Steroidobacterales; family Steroidobacteraceae; genus 13-2-20CM-66-19. Next base: position 2,458 of record DATBCZ010000044.1, read on the forward strand.
GATGCTCGGGTTCCACGCGACCGCGGCACCTGGGTGCATCGTACGGGTGGGCCACGAGCTCGAAGCCGCAGCATGGTTCACGCGGGAGCAGATCAATTCAGGCCAGACACTCGTCCCGCCGTCACACGCGATCTCGTATCGGCTCATTTCCGCCTGGCTCAAAGGCGACCAATGACAGCGGCAGGCGTAACTCTCCCGGGACTTTCAAGCGACACTTAACATGTGCCTCCTGGTCCTCGCCTGGCAGGCGCATCCCCGCTACCGCCTGGTCGTGGCCGCCAACCGTGACGAGTTTCACGAGCGGCCCACCGCGCCGCTGGCGAAATGGCCCGCTCCGGAAAACATCCTCGCCGGCCGGGACTTACGTGCCAATGGAACGTGGCTCGGTCTCGATCGCCGCCGTCATTTTGGTGTCATCACAAACTTCCGCGAGTTGCAGCGACCCCGGCCGGAGGCCCCGTCGCGCGGGGCTCTCATTCCCCGTTACCTGGAAGGTGAGGCAAGTGCGGCGACCTATCTAAACCGGCTCGAGCCCGAAGCGCCGCGCTATTCGGGTTTCAATCTGCTGCTGACCGACGGCGATTCGCTCTGGTACGCCTCGAACCGCGCCGAGCGCTTTGCCCGCCCGTTGCCACCGGGCGTGTACGGGCTTTCCAACCAGTTTCTGGACACTCCATGGCCCAAGCTGCGACGGGTACGACGGCGGTTCGACGCCTGGTTGAACGACCCTGCCAACGCCTCAGCGTCGGAGCTGTTCGCACTGCTGGATGACCGGGCTACCGCGACGGCGGACGAGGAGCTCCCGCAGACCGGGATCCCGCCGGAGTGGGAGCGGGTGCTCTCCGCACCATTTGTCCTCAACCCAGATTATGGAACGCGATGTTCGACCGTGCTGCTGCTCGAGTCCTCGGGCGCCGGCTACCTGGCCGAGCGTCGCTTCGACCCCCGTGGGAACCCGACAGGCGCAACCGAATTCGCGCTGGCCGCCGGCGAGTGGCCCTGAGTGCTGGTCGTACGCCGCGGACGGAGCTTTCACGGAACCCACAGCTGCGCGTCGAATTTTCGCGGAAGAGCTTCGAGCGCATCCACGCCTGAGCCTCTAGAATCCCTGGTTTTATTCCATTCGCACGTTTAGATGACGCGTCGCAATCCCCTAACCTGGGCCCGCTGGCACGGCCGGGCCTGGCTGGCCGCGATGTGTCTCATCGCCTCGCCTTTCGCGCGGGCGAACATCACCGTCGACATCCACGGGGTCGACGATCAGTTGCGTACGAATGTCCTCGCCTATCTCAGCTTCGAGCGCTACAACAAGCGCACCGATCTCAGCGCCGACACGGTCGAGCGGCTGCATAACCGCGTCGAGCGCGAGGTGCAATCCGCGCTGAAACCTTTCGGCTACTACGAGCCGAAGGTGGAGTCCGAGGTGAAGGATCTGGGCCACGGAGAATGGAAAGTCACCATCGACATCAATCCCGGTCCGCCGGTGGTGGTCGACAAAATCGAAGTGCGGGTGGCCGGGCCGGGCGCCACAGACTCACTGTTTCAGCGCATCACCGCGGATCCGCCCTTGCATGCCGGCGACAGGTTGAGTCATGCCACCTACGAGGCCATCAAAAGCGATCTGCAGCGCACCGCCGCCACCTACGGGTATCTCGATGCGAAACTCACTCGTAACGAACTGGTAGTCGATCCCAAAAACCGCACGGCGAACGTGGCGTTGGAAATGGAAACGGGCGAGCGCTATCGCTTCGGTCCAACCACCATCGAGCAGACCTCGGTCAAGGAGGCGCTGGTACGACGTTATTTACGCTACCACGAAGGTGACTATTTCGACCTGACACAGATCCTGCGGACACAGTTCGCGCTGGATGACGCACAATATTTCGCTAATCTCGAGGTGTTACCCCGGGACGCTGATCACCAGACCCACATCGTCCCGATGAACATCCATGCCGATAAGAGTCGCCGCAATCGCTACTCCTTCGGTGCGGGCTACGCCACCGACACCGGGGTACGCGGCACGGTGACGTGGGAAAACCGCAGACTCAACACCCTCGGGCATCGCTTCAGCATGACGATCGAGGCCTCGCAGGTGGAGCGCTACCTTCTCCAGGCCCGCTACATCATTCCCATCGGCGACCCGGCGGTGGAGAATCTGGCTTTCCAGACCACCGTGAATCAGCTGCAGCTCGCCGACGTCCTGACACACACGCAGTCCATCGGACCCGCCATCACGAAGGTGGCGGCGAACTGGCAGTACGTCCTGTTCGCGAACGCAACCAAAACCACGGACGACTCGATTGCCGGATCGACCACCGAGAGAATGCTCGTACCCGGGATCGATCTCGCCTCCGTACCGAAAGGCTACCTGGGTGAGCCGATTTTCCAACATCCATTTTTCGCGGAAATCCGTGGCTCGAACGCTGCGATCGGTTCGGACTCCAATTTCCTCCAGGTTCATCTGCAGGCCGAGCGCGTCTTTCAGATTGCCGACAAATGGCACCTCCTGTTGCGCGATGAGCTCGGCGCAACTCTGGTGTCAAACTTCAACCGGCTCCCCGCGATCATGCGTTTTTTTGCCGGCGGTGATAACAGTGTGCGCGGTTTCGCCTTCGACGAGCTGTCGCCGAGCGACACCGCCTGCAGGGACAGCAAAGGGAACCTCTTCCTGGTCGCCGGCACAGGCACCGGCAAATGCGCCGGCCAGGTCGGAACAGTCCAGGTCGGAACGATCAGGGATGGCGGCAAGGACCTCGTTACCGGTACTGTGGAGGTCATCCGCGACCTCCCCCATAACTTTGGCGTCGCCACGTTCTTCGACTACGGCAACGCTTTCAATCATTTCGGCGATCCGATCGAATATGCGGCCGGCGTCGGTTTCCGCCTGCGCCTTCCCGTCGTAACATTGGGTATCGACATAGCGGAACCGCTGTCGAGAAATGCCGGCCCGCGCCTGCATATCAACTTCTCGCCGAAACTGTAACCCCGATGCGACGCCTGCTGCTCCTCACCGCCGCGTTCCTGGTCTTCCTGGCCATAGCGGTGCCGTCAGCTGTCGTTTATTACGCGATTTTCACCGAGAGCGGCTGGCAATTCATAACCAGCCATATCCCGCATCGTTTCGGGGACACGACTCTCACGATCGTGAATCCGACCGGCAGCATCGCTCATGGCATCCATGTGGAAAGCGTTGAAGTCGACCACCGTCTCGTCAATGTGCGTGTCGAGAATCTCCAGGGTCACGTCAAGTTGCTACCGCTCCTGTGGCAGACGATTCACGCGACGGACGCGTACATGGGCAGAGTTACCGTCACGGTAAAACGGCGTACGAAGCCGCCTACCCCGGGCCAACCCCTGTTCATCCCCCGATGGATGGTCATCAACGCCGACCACACTCATTTCGGCATTGCCACGGTAACCGTCCCGAATGGCTTTCATCTCGAGGCAACCGACATCGACGGCTCGGCTGTGATTCATCACCGCACCATCCGTCTGTTCGAAGCCCAGGGGCAGCTCGGCGACACACATGTGTCGGGGAAGGGCCTGTTGTATGCAACGGACCCCTTCGGTCTGGATGTCGATGCGCGCATAAACTGGAGCCCGGACACACAGCCCGCCTGGGCGGGCACGCTGGCGGGGAAGGGTGACCTCGCGTCGCTGGCTCTCACAATTCACACGACGCTGCCGTTCCGCGCGGACTTCACGGGCAAGGCGCTCGATCTGACCAACCACTGGCACTGGCTCGGCGATGCCGTCGCACATGACCTGGATATCCGCACGTGGGGTGGCAGCGGCGTACTGGGCCTCATCACGGGACAGTTTGCCATTCATGGCGACACGAACGGCTTCGGTGGCACCGGAACCGCGAATCCCACGGGTCTGCGCGTAGGGTTGTTCCGGACTGAGTTCGACGGCTTCTACAGCAACCATGTGTTGACCGCCCGACACATGAGCGCGCGTCATATCGTCACCGGTGCCGAGGCCACGGGCTCTGGAACGATCGAAGTCGTCAAGAACGGCCCACGCCTGGATCTGCAAGGTAACTGGCATGACTTCCGCTGGCCGCTGGTTGGAAAGGACAAGGACGTGCCTTTCCATAGCCCCTCCGGCCAATACACGCTCAAGGGAATACTGCCCTACGACGTACACATGACAGGAATCGGCAAGGTACGGGACCTGCCGCCGATGCCGTCTGACGTGTACGGATCGCTAGGCAAGGATCACTTCACCTGGAGTCGCGCCGAGATCGACCTTTTCCAGGGACACGCGAGCGTCAATGGTTCGGTCACCTGGTCTCCTCAGGACACCTGGACAGTGTCAGGGCGGCTGACGGGGATCGATCCGAGTTACTTCCGGCCCGACCTTCCCGGCAAGTTGGACTTTACGCTGGCGGTCAACGCCCGGAGCTTCGAGTCCACCGGTCCCATGACGCTCGACTTCAGTGACTTCGGCGGACGGCTGCGCGGTGCGCCGGCAAGTGGCGGCGGCAGACTGTCCCTCTCGGGGACCACTTGGGCGTTCGACAACGTCCGCGTCGGCCTCGGGCACACCAACATCGCGCTGGATGGTCACATCAACGAGCAGTACGACCTGCGTTTCAACGTGGCCGCTGAAGACCTGAGCCTCCTCGCGGCCGACAGCCGCGGCCAGTTGAAGGCTTCCGGTACGATTAGGGGTACTCCCGCGGACCCCATGATCGCCGCGACCGCGCATGGCAGCGGTATTCAGCATGAGGGGATTGGGCTCGAGCGCCTCGATGCCGACATCGACTTCGACTCGCATCCGGATCACGAGTCGAAAATCGACGCGCGACTTCATAATCTGACTTACAACAATCGGACGTTCGAGAGCCTCGTCTTCACGCTTGCGGGTAAGCCCGCGAATTACGCCCTGCATCTCGACTTGAAGGCGCTCGGCCTCGTCGCAACCGCCCAGGCGTCGGGCCCCTTCGCACAAGGCGTCTTCGACGGGCAACTCAAGTCCCTCGCCATCAAAGGTACCGAATCGCTGCGCCTCGAGCTCGATAGACCCGTCGGTCTGCACTTGTCGCGTGCCGAGGCCCGGATAGAGTGGCTGTGCCTCGCCGGAACGCCCGTCAGTGTTTGCGCAGACGTCAACTGGAAGCCGGACCAGTGGTCCACGACAGTCACGGCCAATGAACTGCCCATCAGTGCGCTGACTGCGGGCATGACGCCTTCCGTGGACTACCAGGGTACGATCAACATCAACGCTCGTGTTTTCCAGGAGGGTGACGCTCCCGTGCAGGGGACCGCGCGCCTGGAACTCACCAACGCGCAACTTTCGCACAAACTGCTGAGCCACCGCATCGAGCACACAACCCTCGGCTCCGGCACGGTGAGCATCGCCGCTACCCGGTCGGCGTTCACCGCGGACGCCAGGCTGGAGGACGGTGAAGTCGGCACGATTAAAGCCAACTTCGAAGCACAACGGGGTTCGCCGCAATGGCAGAGCATCCCTGTGCAGGGCGAGCTTCACGCGCACACCGCGGAGCTGAATCTCATCTCGCTGTATATGCCGGACATCGACCGTGCGGCAGGTGAGCTCACCGCCGATGTCAGGATCGGCGGAACGTTCGGCACTCCGCTATTGGACGGCTCTGTCAAGGTGAGCGACGGCGAGGTCGATTTCTACCAGGTCAACCTCGGGCTGCGTGAGTTAGGCCTGGAAGCCAATCTCACTGCCAACGGTGTGAACTTCAAGGGCGCGGCCCGGGTCGGGTCGGGAACCACGACGGCGGGCGGCCACCTCGAGTGGCGCGACTCGCTGCCCCATGGAAAATTCACCCTGAAGGGCACGAACCTGCGCGTCGTGGATGTCCCTGAAGCTCAGATCGATGCCTCGCCCGATCTGGAGTTCAGTGTCGACGGCCGCAAGATCGAAGTCACAGGTAGCGTCAAAGTGCCTGACGCCAAAATCGAGCCGAAGGACCTGAACGGCGCCGTTCGCGCCTCCTCTGACGAAGTGATCGTAGGGAGCGAGACCGAGGATCCGACAAAACGATTCGAGGTCGTCACGGCGATCACGCTCAGCCTGGGCGATCACGTAAGCATCGACACGTCGGGACTCACAGGGCGCCTCACCGGCAATATCACCGTCCGGAGCGGTTACGACGCCGTCACGCGTGCCACAGGGGAGCTCTCGGTCGAGGAGGGCAAATATCGGGCTTATGCGCATAATATGGATATTCGCCATGGCCGCCTCATCTTTACGGGCGGCCCGGTCGACGACCCGGGGATCGACATCAGTGCAGTCCGAAAATTTCCCGACGTCACGGCGGGCGTGAACGTCCGTGGAACACTGTTGCAGCCCCGCCTGTCGTTCTTTTCCGAGCCCTCGCTGGCGCAGGCGGAAATCGTCTCGCTGCTGCTCTCCGGCTCACTCTCCACGACGCCAACGCGGCAGAATGGAGCCGCCGGCAACACCGCGCTAGTGCAGGGAGGGGCCATGCTGGCTGCGGAACTGGGCCAGCACGTCGGAATTCAAGAGGTCGGCGTCGAGTCCAACCTGCTAACGAATGACACGTCGGTCGTGCTCGGCCGATATCTGTCGCCGCGGCTCTACGTAGGCTACGGAGTCAGTCTCACGCAGCAGCTCAACACACTCAAGCTACGGTACAGCCTCGGAGACCACTGGGTCGTGCGGACCGAAGTGGGCCAGGCGCGCGGCGCAGACTTGGTCTACACCATCGACAAGTAAGGGCGACCGACTGCCACAGACGCCGCTTGACTGCCTGTGCATGAATATGCACAATACGCGCCCTTTTATGCGAGCGGCCCGTGCTAGGCGATACCCAGCAAATCGAACGACAAGGCGCAATCATGCGCATCCTGCGAGAAGGCCTCGTGCGCCGGCAGGAGGATCTCGTGCGCCTGCTGAAGAACGAAGGTCACCAAGTCACGCAGTCGTCGATCAGCCGCGATCTGCGTGACCTCGGGGTCTCGAAAGCGGGCGGCCGCTACGTGCTGCCCTCGGACGAGCTCGCTCGCGCGAACGGGGATTTCGGCACGCTGGCGCAGTTCGTGAGAGGGCTCAAGCGCGCCGGTCCTTCCATTACCGTGGTCCGGACCACCATCGGGGCGGCCCAGAGCGTCGCCGTCGCGATCGACAAAGCCGAGTGGCCCGAAGTGGCCGGAACGATTTCCGGCGATGACACCATTTTCATAGCAACCGCCAACGCTCGCGCGCAGGACGAGCTCGTCAGCCGCCTGCAAACGATCTTCCGAGTTTAAACAACCATGTCCAACACCGCTGCCAGCGCGGGCTCCAAGCCCATTGTCCTTGCCTATTCCGGTGGGCTCGACACCTCATTCCTCGTTCCGTGGGTCGCGGAGAACTACGGCCGCCCCGTCATTACCGTTACCGTCGACACCGGCGGCATAGACGAGGCTACCGCTCGCACGCTCGGGGAGCGCGCCCGCGCGCTCGGGGCCATCGAGCATCACCAGGTCGACGCCCGGGCGGATTATTTCGAGCAGGTACTGCGCTTTCTCATCATGGGAAACGTCAAGCGCGGGCAACTCTATCCGCTCTGTGTCGGCGCCGAGCGTGTCATGCAGGCGCAAACGATCGCGCACATGGCGCGCAAACTCGGTACGAACTCGATCGCCCACGGCTGCACGGCGGCGGGCAACGACCAGGTGCGTTTCGAAGTTGCGTTGCGCACGCTGGCGCCCGAATTGGAAATCATCGCCCCGGTGCGCGACCGCGCCTTCAAGCGGCAGGAGGAGTTGGAATACCTGCAACAGCGCAACCTGCCGGTCCCGCCCTATGGCGCCGCCTACTCGACCAACCGCGGCCTGTGGGGTGTCACGATCGGTGGCAAAGAGACCCTCACCTCCGCCGGTAGCATTCCCGACCACGCCTGGGTAATCACGCGGGACGCCTTCACGAATCCGCGTGAGCCCGCGCGCCACGTCATTTCGTTCAAGAACGGCCGTCCCGTGGGGTTGGATGGGAAATCGCTCTCACCGGTCGAGGTCATCGAGAAGCTCGAGACGCTGGCCGCGCCTTTCGGCATCGGCCGTGGCATCCACCTCGGCGACACCATCATCGGTACGAAGGGCCGCGTAGCGTTCGAAGCACCCGCGGCCGAGACGCTTCTTACCGCGCATCGCGAGCTCGAAAAGCTCGTCCTGACGGGCCGACAGCAGCGGATCAAGGAGCTCGTGTCACAGCCCTACGGTGACCTGGTGCACGAAGGGCAGTTGTTGGATCCGGTTTGCCGGGACATCGAGGCACTGTTGCTGTCCTCGCAGGAGCGGGTCACGGGCGACGTGCACGTGCTGTTCCGCCCTGGAAATCTGTTTGTGGAGGGCGTCGAGTCGCCCTACTCGCTAATGGCCGCATCGAAAGGCGTGTACGGCGAGTCCGTGGGCGAGTGGACGCCTGCGGATGCCCTCGGCTTCTCGAAGATCGTTTCCCTCACCGGTGTATTTCACCATCGCGCGGGTGAACGCGCGAAAGGCGTTTAAGATGGCCAACGGAATGCGAAGTGTAGTGGTCGACAAGGTCGCCTCGGTCACCCAGGCGTGCGGCTTGTCTAACGAAGTGCGCGTCGCCACCGACAACATCCCTTCCGAGGAAGGGGTTGTGGTGGTCGTCGAAGTGCTCACCAACAAATCGACCTACAACACGCTCGAGCTCACCAGCGGCCGCATGGCGAAGGTCGTCAAGGGCGACATCGTGGTGGGTGCGCTCGGCCATCGCAAGGCGCTGTTCGGGTACTCCGGGCACGTACCGCCGTCGGTGCAGGCGGGCGACATCATTCAGATGCTGAACATCGGTGGCGTACTCGGCATTTGCGATTCGGCCAATCCTGATAAGGGCAAGCCGTTCGACTGCCGGGTGTTGGGTGTCGTGTTGCACTTCCCCTATCTCGGTGAGCGCATCGGCATACCGGCGCGGGTCGGTCACAAGCGGCTCGACCAAGAGGCGAAGCTCGATACGCACGGGGTGCCCGTGGTCGCGCTTGCCGGAACGTGCATGGAGGCCGGCAAGACTGCGGCCGCCTGCGCGGTCATCAGCCGGATGCGGCATCGTGGACTCGTCGTCGACGCCTTCAAGGCCACGGGCGTGTCTCTGCGGCGCGATATCCTGGCTATGGAAGATGCGGGCGCCCGGCGCTCGGCGATTTTCACCGATCTGGGCATCGTGACGACCACCCGGTCGAATGGACCGGCGCTCACGCGCACCATGTTGACTGACCTTTCCACGGGGAAGCCCGACGTGATCGTGTTCGAACTCGGTGACGGCATCCTGGGCACCTATGGTGTCGATGCCATTCTCGAATGCCCGGACATCCGCGCCGCGCTCACGGGCGTCATTCTTTCCGCGAACGATCCCGTCGCGGCCTGGGGTGGAGTGAAGCTGTTGCGCGAGCGCTTCGGCGTCGATCCCTGCGTTGTAACGGGACCAGCTACCGATAACGCCGTGGGTGTCGACATAATCAAAACCCAGATGGGCGTGGCCGCGTTCAACGCGATGACAGACGGCGCCGCGCTAGGTGATCGGGTGATCGAGGCGATCGGCGTAAAGGCCGGCGTGGCGTCATGAGCACGGCGAGGATTCCAACTGTCGTTCTGGGCGGCACGGGCTACGTGGCTGGGGAGCTCCTGCGGCTCATCGCCGGGCATCCCCGGTTCGAACTCGCTGCCGTCATGTCGGACAGTCAGCCGGGAGAGCCGGTGGGAAATGCTTTTCCGCACCTCGTCAGCGCCTTCCCCGACACGCTGTTCAAGTCCCAGGCGGACGTTCAGAAGGTGCTCGTCGAAACACCGCAGTCAGCAGTGTTTTCCGCTGCGCCTCACGGTGTTTCGGCCGCGTTGATCGATACGCTCCTGAAGGCTTCATCGGCCGCCGGCAGGCGCCCTCGGGTCGTAGATATCTCGGCTGACTACCGTTATAGCTCGGCGAAAGCATACGAGGCTGTCTACAAACATCCTCACGGGGCTCCTGAGCGCATCGCCGAGTTCACCTGCGCGGTTCCAGAGCATCTGAAGAAGCTCGAGACGCCGCACGTAGCTCATCCGGGATGCTTCGCTACGGCGACATTGCTCGCCAGCGTGCCGTTACTCGCACTCGGACTCGTACCACCGACAATTTTTGTAAGCGGCGTAACGGGAAGTACCGGAGCCGGGCGCAAGCCCATCGACGGCACTCACCACCCCGTGCGCCACAGCGACCTCTATAGCTACAACGCCCTGTCGCATCGGCACGCGCCCGAAATCGCTGCTTGCGCACGCGCGGCGTCGGGAGTCGAGGCCGACTTTGCGTTCGTACCTCACTCCGGGCCGTTTGCTCGCGGCATTCACGTCACGGTGCAGGCGTCCCTGAAATCGCCACTCGACACTTCCCGGGTGTTGGCGGCCCTGCGCGACTTCTATGCGCATTCGCCATTTGTCCGCGTCACCGAGCGGGCGCCGCGCGTGAAGGAAATCGCGGCCAGTAACTATGCGCATCTTTCCGCGGTTGCGAATGGTCGCACGGTCGCCGTGATGTGCGTGGTCGACAACCTCAACAAGGGCGCGGCGGGCGGCGCCGTGCAATGGATGAACCGGATGTTTGACCTGCCAGAGACTTCAGGTCTCACCGCGCCGGCCCCGGGATGGACCTGAGACAGACACTATGAATACCGCAGTTCCCGTAACCCACCCTGCCGCCGCGCCACACGATTTTCTGGCGCCCGTGTTCGCACAGTATCCCCTCGAGGTCGTCTCGGCCGAAGGGGTGTGGCTCAAGAACCGCATCGGCGAGCGTGTGCTCGACCTCTATGGAGGGCACGCCGTGGCCTCGCTCGGGTACGCACACCCGGGGTGGACCGCCGCCCTCACGCAGCAAGCTCAATCGTGTAATTTCCAGACGAACGCCATTCCGATGCAGGTTCGCGTACGCGCGGCCGAGCGGCTGATCCGCTTTTCCCAACTCGACTTCACGAGTGTGTTCTTCGTCAACAGCGGCGCCGAAGCCAACGAGAACGCGATGAAGCTCGCGTTCCGTATGACGGGCCGCCCGCATATTGCCGCCATCGAAGGCGGTTTTCACGGCCGCACCGCTGCCGCCGGCGCTGTCACGTGGGGAGCCATGCAGAAGTGGTACAGCTTCCCGCGTGCCCCGTTTGACGTGAGCTTCATCCCTCGCCGGGACATCAACGCAATCAACATACACGTCACTTACAAGACGGCCGCCGTGATAGTCGAGCCGGTGCAGGGGCTCGCGGGCGCCGTGGACCTTGGGGCGCCGTACCTGGAAGCCTTGCGCCGCCGCTGCGATGAAGTTGGCGCGTTGCTCATTTTCGACGAAGTTCAATGCGGCGTCGGGCGCACGGGCTATCCGTTCGCAGCCAACATGTACGGCGTCATGCCGGACATGATCACGACCGCCAAGGCACTGGGCAATGGCTTCCCCTGTGCCGCGATGTTGGCTTCCGAGAAAGTGACTGCGACTCTGAAACTGGATCTGCTGGGCACCACGTTCGGCGGCGGCCCGATGGCCTGCGCCGTGATGGAGGCAGTTATCGAGGCCATCGAGTCGGAAAACCTGCTCGAGCGCGTGCGTCGTGTTTCGGCATATATCCGGGAGACCTGCATCGTAGGCCCAGTGACCGCGCACCAGGGTGCGGGCTTTCTGACGGGGCTGCGCACGACCCGGCCCGCCAAGGAGATCCAGGCGGAGCTGCTCGAATGCGGCATCCTGGCCGGCACGGCCAGCGATCCCAACATCCTGCGGCTGCTGCCGGCGTTCATTCTCGAAGAAGAGCACGTCGACATTCTGCGGGACACACTGGCGGATCTACCCGCATGAAACGCTTCCTCGACCTCGCCGATCTCCAGCGCGACGAAGTCACTGCGCTGCTCGATCTTTCCCGTCGCCTGCAGGAGCATCCCGAGCCGCAGGCGCTCGCCGGCAAGATCCTCGGCCTGCTGTTCTTCAATCCGTCGTTGCGCACGCTGGCCTCGATGCAGGCGGGAATGGCGCGGCTGGGCGGCAACTCGTTCGTGATCACTCCAGGCCAGGGGACCTGGCAGCTCGAGACCCGCCTGGGTGTTGAAATGAGCGGCGCTGCCGCCGAACACGTCCGCGAAGGTATCCCGGTGTTGGCATCCTATTGCGACGCCTTGGGGATTCGCGCGTTTGCCGACGGCAAGGACTTGCGGAGCGACCTGGCGGAAAAGACGTTCAACTCCATGGCATCGCTGGTCGATAAGCCGCTGGTGAACCTCGAGTCGGCGATTACCCATCCCTGCCAGGCGCTCGCCGACTGGAAGACGATGGATGACCTCGGTGTGCCGCGGAAGGGGCGGTTCGTTCTCTCGTGGGTGTACCACCCGCGCGCGCTGCCGCTCGCCGTACCCGCGGCCGCTTTGCACATGGCCGCTTTCCGAGGGATGGAGGTCGTGGTGTTGCGGCCGGATGGCTTCGCTTTGCCGCCTGAGATCATGGCGAAGGCGCAGCGGGCCGCGGCGGTGTCGGGAGGCTCGGTTCGTGAGACGACCGATCGTGCCGACGCCCTCGAAGGTGCGCATATCGTCTATGCAAAGGAATGGGGATCGCCGGCTCACTACGGTGATGCCGACGCGGATGCCCGTCTGCGAAAAAATCTGACCGGTTGGTGCGTCCGCAACGATTGGTTCGATAAAACGGCCACGGACTGCCGTCTCATGCATTGCCTGCCGGTGCGGCGTAACACCGCGGTGGCCGACGAGATACTCGACGGTCCGCGCAGCGCTGTCCAACAAGAGGCCCACAACCGCCTGGTCGTCCAGATGGCGGTGCTCTACAAACTGTTGAAAGGAATTTAGGAACTCCCATGATCATGCACAAAGGCGACCAAACCCTCGCGATCCGCGCGCTGAAGAGCGCTGCTCCGTACATCCGGATGTACAAGGGCAAGACCTTCGTGGTCAAAGCGGGCGGGGGCGTGTTCGCCGATACCGAATCGACGCGCGTCCTCATAGAACAGATCGCCATCCTCCACTACTTTGGCGTTCGCGTCGTGATGGTTCATGGCGGTGGTCCTCAGACCACCGAGGTTTCGGAGGCGCTCGGCGTCCCCACCCGGATGGTCGAGGGGCGCCGTGTCACCGACCAGAAATCGATCGATGTGACCTCCATGGTGCTGAACGGTCTCATCAACACCCGCGTTCTCGGCATCTGCCGCGAGCTGAACATCGATGCCGTGGGCATCAGCGGGGTCGATGCCGGACTCGTGCTCGCTCACAAGCGACCGCCGGTCAGGATGGGCAGCAGCGGTGAGATCGTCGACTTCGGGTTCGTCGGCGATATCGATCTCGTCGATACCACGGTCATCCGTAAACTGCTCGACAATGGTCTGATGCCGGTCGTCAGCCCGCTGTCGGCTGACGACAAAGGTGTTCTTCTCAACATCAATGCCGACACCGTCGCCGCCGCCCTCGGCGCGGCCCTCGGCGCGGAGAAACTGATTCTCTGCACGGGTGCCCCGGGCATCCTGGGCGACGTCAACGACCCGGGCTCGCTCATCTCTTACACCGACCTCCCGGGCCTCAAGAAGATGAAGGAAGAAGGCCGCATCCTCGACGGCATGTTGCCGAAGGTGAAGGCGATCGAGGACTCTATTCGTGGCGGGGTCCGTCGGGTGCACGTGGTTTCGTACAAAGCACCGGAGGGGATACTCGGCGAGGTCTTCACGAACGAAGGCACAGGCACATTGATCGTTGCCGACGTCAACGCGCTCTCGCCCGCAGAACAGCTCACCTCGGGGGCCGGCGGTTAATGACGCGTCTCTGGGATAAAGGAACCCCACTCGACGACCGTGTATTGAGTTATACGGCCGGCGAGGACTATGGCCTCGATGAGCGACTCGTGCGCTATGACGTACGTGCATCTATTGCCCATGCGGAAATGCTTCACGCGCAGAAGCTGCTATCCGCGAGCGATCTCGAGGAGATCCGCGCGGGGCTTACGGTGCTGGCCGATGAGCACGCTCGCGGGCTTTGGCATATCGAGCTCACGGACGAAGATGGCCAGACGGCGTTGGAATGGCGCCTGACCGAACGCATCGGCGCGGCGGGTGGGCGTGTGCATCTGGGCCGGTCGCGCAACGACCAGGTCCTCACGGCAATCCGACTCTATCTTCGCGACGCGATTGACGAGCTCAGTGCGGGCGCCGCTAACGTCGCGGATGCGCTCGATAGGCTCGCAAGTCGCGAGCAGAATACGGCTCTTCCCGGTTACACCCACATGCAACAGGCGATGCCCAGCTCGGTGCCGCTCTGGGCGGGGGGATTTGC
>DATBCZ010000045.1:0-5610 GCA_036270175.1 Steroidobacteraceae bacterium
TTGGTGAGTACGAAGCGTCGCTGCTCCTCTACGGAGAAGTGCTCGAGGCCTATCCGAATCAAGCCAAGGTGTGGATGAGCTATGGCCACGCGCTGAAGACCTCGGGGCGTGATGAGGAGGGGATCCGCGCCTATCGCAAGAGCATCGAGCTCATGCCGGAGTTGGGAGAGAGTTACTGGAGTCTCGCCAACCTGAAGACCTTCCGCTTCAGTGCGCAGGAGGTCGGCGCCATGCGCTCCGCACTCCGCAACAAGGATCTCGATGCGCACGAGCGCTTTCATTTTCACTTCGCCCTCGGCAAGGCGCTGGAGGATGAGGCCGATTTCGCGGCGTCGTTTGAGCACTACGCTGAGGGAAACCGCCTGCGCCGGTTGGAAATCCGCTACGACGCCGACGAGCATCGGGAGAGGCTAGGCCGTTCGCATGCGCTGTTCACCCGGGACTTCCTTCGCGAACGGGCCCATGTGGGCTGCCCGGCGCCGGACCCCATTTTCATTGTTGGGCTGCCGCGCTCGGGATCGACTCTGCTGGAACAGATCCTCGCCAGCCACTCGCAAGTTGAGGGCACGATGGAACTGCCCGACATTATCGCGATGGCTCGCCGCCTGGCGGGGACCGCTGACGACAGCGACGGTGCGAACTATCCGGGTGTGCTCGCCACGCTGACAGGCGATCAATGGCGAAGCCTCGGCGAGGAGTACCTGGAGCGCACCCGCATCTACCGCAAGCGCGCCGCTCCATTCTTCATCGACAAGATGCCGAACAATTTCGTGCACCTGGGTCTGATACTGGTGGCGCTGCCGAATGCGAAGATCATCGATGCGCGGCGCCATCCGCTCGCCTGCTGTCTCTCCGGCTTCAAACAGCACTTCGCGACGGGGCAACACTTCAGCTACAGCCTGGAGGACCTGGGCCGGTATTACCGCGACTACGTGGAGTTGATGGCCCATTTCGATCGGGTCGCGCCCGGCCGCGTGCACCGTGTGTTTTATGAGAACCTGGTAGACGACACGGAGACCCAGGTGAGAGCGCTGCTCGGATACTGCGGGTTGGATTTCGAGCCCTCCTGCCTGCGCTTCTACGAGAACTCGCGCGCCGTGCGCACCGCGAGTTCCGAGCAGGTTCGCCGGCCGATTTTCCGCGATGGCGTGCAACAGTGGCGGAATTTCGAGCCCTGGCTTCAGCCCCTGAAAACCGCGCTGGGCGCCGTGCTCGAGGCTTATCCCGGCGTGCCTGAGTCGCAGAAGTAGCGTATCCGTATGAGTGCCGGCCTCAAATCGGCGGCGGCCGCACGTGCCCGAGTACCCGCTCCAGCGAAAGTCCCAACCCCAGTAGTCTGCGGTCCGTTCCGGCCGGCCCGTCGAACTCCATGGAGACGGGCAGCCCATCGGCCGCGATCCCTGTTGGTATCACGAGCCCCGGCAGGCCTGTCCGGCTTCCGGGTGCAATGTTGCGTCCGATCGCGACATCGAAGCTCATTTTGCGATGCCCGACGCTGAGCTCACCCTCGTCCCCGATTCGCGGCGCCGTCACCAGGGTGGTTGGAAACAGAACCGCCGCCGCGCCAGTCTTGGCGAAGTAATCCTTGAAAGTACGGCGCAGCCGCGGCAGATACACCTTGACCGCGGTCTCGTAGGCAGCCTCCGACACGAACCCCGGCGAGCCCAACATGACTTCGTGTGCAAAGATGGTGCGGATATCGGGGCTTGCGCGGGCGATGAGCTCATCGAAGCTCAGCTTCGCACCGTTGACCGCTAAATAGTGCGCAAGCTCCAGGCGCACGTCATGATCTACGATTGAATCGGCCGTGTGAGCCATCAGATCGCGCAAACCTGGTACTTCGGCTTCGACGATCTCGACACCTGCCGCGCGCAGCGACGCGATGGCCTCGCGCGTAATGCGCTCGACCTCGGGATCGAGCCCTTCGAACCAATAACCACTCCACATACAGAAGCGCACGCCTTTGAGAGGCACGGCATCGATTTCGCGCATGTCGCCACTGGCCACGCGATCGAAGAGCGCGATGTCGGCCACCGAGCGCGCTTCGGGACCTGTCTGATCGAACAGTGAGCAGGCAGGGATCGCCCCGACAGTGGAATAGCGCCGAGTGGTTGGCCTGAAGCCCATGACGCCGCACAACGCGGCCGGCACGCGAATCGAACCCTCGGTGTCTTCGGCGACGCCGAGCGGCGCCATGTGCGTGGCGATCGCTGCCGCCGTGCCGCCGCTGCTGCCACCGGGGATACGGGTGGGATCGTAAGGATTGTGTACCGCGCCGAATGCGAGGTTGTTGCTGGTCCAGCCGTATGAAAGCTCATGCAGGTTGGTCTTGCCGAGTACGATCGCGCCGGCCGCGCGCAGCGTTGCCACGAGCGGCGCATCGGCGGGCGGGCGGAAGCCCCTGAGCCCCGGCGTGCCGCCGCTGGTCGCATACTGCGCGGTATTCAGGCTGTCTTTCACGGGAATCGGCAGCCCGTGCAAAGGTCCCAAGGGTGCGCCACTGGCTCGCCGACGGTCCGCTGCGCGCGCTTGTTCCAACACGAGAGAGGGATTCAGGGTGATGAAGGCATTCAGAGCCTTCAGCCGTGCACAGCGTTCGAGCAGCGCCCCCGCGTAGCGCTCCGCCGTGAGAGCGCCCGTCCTCATCGCGTCCACGGCATCCACGGCCGACAGATCGAGCCATTGGCGGCCGGCCTCGGCCCGCGCCTGTCCCGGCGCCTGCTCGAGTGCCGTCCCCAATGACGGCACCTCCGCCCGGCAAGCGACGCCGCCGCTCAGAACGGACACGGTGGCGCCAAACACGAACTCGCGCCGTGAGACGTTCTGCGCGGCGGCGCTCTGCGCAGCGGCGTTCGACTCAGAAGCACCCGCATCGCTCATAGGCGATTAAAACTTCTGCGTAATCTTCAACCCGATCGTGCGCGGCCTGGCGATGCCGGCGTACACCGCCTGCTGTCCGCAAAGCAAGGCGTTGCACTCCGTATAGCGATAGTTCTGCGCACGCCGATCCAACAAGTTGTTCACGAACAATTCAACACCGAATCCACCCTTCTGGGCACCGAGGTTCCCGTCGAACAGCGCGTAGGCCGGCTGCTGACCGAGGAGCTCTCTCTCGGCGGTGCGCAGGTCCGCCCACACGGCCGATTGATAGACGCCTGATCCTTGAGCGTACGCCTGCCAGTCGTTGTTGAGTGGGAAGGTATACCGGGCCGTCAGGTTGCCCTTGAACTTCGGGGTGGTGGGCAATTGTTGCCCAACCGGCGCTGCGTAGGGTTCAGCGACCGGCGTGCCGCTGCTGTAGTCGAAGCACGTCGACGCTTGCACGCCGCCGTTCGGACCCGCAAAGTTGCAGTAGGGCACCGTCAGTTTCGGATCCAGCAGGGAGAAGCCGCCGCCGACCGTCAGTGCACTCGAGGCCGCCCAGTCGATCGAGGTCTCGATGCCGCGGATTCGCGCGCCGCCCGCGTTCTTGGTTTCCACGATGCCGTTGAGGCCGGGGTAGGAGAACTGGAAGTTGTCCCAGTCCTCCTGGAATATCGCGCCATTGACGCGCAGGCTGTTGCCCAGCCAGCTGGTCTTCCACCCCAGCTCGTAATTCTTCAGGGTGTCGGCCTGGTACGGGGCCCCAATGGTGTTGGGACCGCCGGGGCGGAATCCCTTGGAAACCGTCGCATACACCAGCCGCTGAGCGTCGAACTTGTAGGTGGCGGTGAATTTCGGCGTCGTGCCGCTGCCTTTTGCCACCTGGAACAGCTGCTCGCAGGGCGCGCCGTAGGGGGTGGGCAGTGTCTGATTAGCGCATTTCAACTGCGCGGACTGAAAACCCGAATAACCCTGCTCGGAGTTCTTGTACGTGTAGTAGCGCAGGCCGCCCAGCAGGCTGATATGCGATGTTGCGTCCCACGTGACTTCGCCGAAGGCCGCGTTGTCGCGCTTGATGAGGATCTCATCGGTCAAATAATACGTGCCGGGCCAGCCGGTCACGCTCTCGGCATCCGCGAGCCCCGGGATCGCGTAGTTCTGCAGAAAGTCGTCGATCTGGCGCTTGGTGAAGCCACCGAGCGTGGCATGCACCGGGAAATCCTTCGGAGTCGAGACGCGCACCTCGTGGCTATACATGCGGTAGCCGTCCGAATCCGTAATCTGCTGCATCGGACTCAGCGGGTTGCCCGCATTGTCGGTGAAGTAATCCGGGGCGCGCGTGTATTCGAGCGTATAGCCGAGCGAATAGTCGGTGTAGTCCGTGTGCACCACGGAGGTCCGATGCACGAAACCGCCCGCGTAGGTCAGGTCGAAATTGCTGATCTTGCCTTCGATCGTCAGTGTCGCCTGAGTCCAGTGATCCGTCGAGGACTCGGGGCTGAAATGCTGGACTTGAAGATCACCGAGACTGGGGTAGAGGCCGGGATACCCCGGAACGGATCTGGTCTGCTCCTCGGCGAAAATGCCGTTGGAGTTGGCCTCTTGGCCCTGCAGGGTGGGGGTAACCGTCCAATTGTCGCCCAGCGCAATGCGCAGCGCCGCCCGCGCGCCGTAGGTCTCGACATCGTTGTAATTGTTCTTCGCCGTGCCGAAGTAGCGCGTGTTGGGGGCCGGGTTGCTGGGCGTGGGACGATTGCTCTCGGTAAAGCCGCCTCCGGGCGAGCCGTCGGAATAGGTGGCCGGGTAGGTAATCGAGCCGGGCACGTTGTCGAGATAGCCTGCGTCCTTTTCATACCAGCCGACGAGGCGGATGGCGGCCGCGGAGCCGATGGGCACGTTGATGAAGCCCTCGCCCGTGTACCCCACGCCGCCGTGGTTCACGTCATTGGCCTGAATATCGTAGGCACCTGTCAGGACGTTGAATTCCGGCTTGTTGGTGATGATGCGTAGAGTGCCCGCCTCGGAGCTCGCGCCGTAGAGCGTGCCTTGCGGTCCCGCCAGTGCTTCAACACGCGCGATATCGTACATGTGCAGGTCGAGCATGCCCTGGATCGTCGTGACCGGCTGTTCATCCAGATAGACGCCGACGCTCGGCGGCGATCCTGAATGAACGCCGTCGCCGCCGCTCGAAACGCCACGCATGTAGAGCTTGGCGGAGCCCGGGCCGTCCGACTGGTAGGACACGCTGGGCAGGTACTTGATGTAGTCGTCCACGTTCTGGACATTCAGCTCGTCGAGCTTCTGCGTGCCCAGCGCGATAATGCTGAGCGGAACGTTCTGCAGACTCTCGGTGCGCTTCTGTGCCGTGACGACGATTTCCTGGAGTTCTCCTCCGGACGTCGCCTCCTGGGCTTGCGCCGTGTTCAGGCACGCGATGACGGCTGACGTGAGCGGCGGCAGACCGGTGGCGAGCACCGGATGCATGCGCCATCTCCGGGGCAGGCCAAGCTCGGACCGCACCGCGCTACGGATTTTTCGCTGTTTGCTTCTGCTCATCCTCAATCCCCGTGTTGTTCTTACGAAATCGCCTGGCACGGCCCACCGCGTGGGCTCGCCCGCCCTGCGGCGGCGCCGCCGACGATCTCTTGCGGACGCGAGTCGAACTACCGGCGTCCTTGGAATTGCTATTAGCTCGCCGGCCCCCTTCGCGGCGTTCGAGACGAATTTAGAACATATAGAGCATAGGGA
>DATBCZ010000046.1:0-3655 GCA_036270175.1 Steroidobacteraceae bacterium
ACCATGCGCGTGAACTGCTGCTCCATGTAGTCCTCGAGCGTGAACCGCGCCTGGGTCGCGGCGGGAATCGACGGTGTAGAGGGGGAGACGGTGGCGAACTCCTTGTCCGTCAAACGCAGCTTGGAACGCTCCAGCACCGGAGCTGAGCCGACATAACGGGCGATCATCTCCTGGGCTTCGGGCGCGCTGCAGAAGTTGATGAACTCCTCAGCCTCCGCCCCCTTGGTCGAGGCGCTCGGCTGGCACCAGAAGTTGGTCGCCTCCACCGCGCCCTCCTTCGGAAATATAGAACGCACCGGCGTGCCATTGCGCGCCATGATCATCGCCGTATCGTGCATGTAGGTGCCGCCGGCAACCTCTTCGTTCGTGAGCGCGGTCTGCATGGTGCCCTCGTCCTGCCACCACAGTTTCACGTTGCCCTTGATCTCAGCGATCTTGCGGATCACGGCGTCGATGCCTTCCTTATGCAGCAACGCGTCGGTGCCACCGAAAAACAACTTGGCGGCAATCTCGAAGATCGGCGACTGGCTGCCCGTCATGACACCCCAGCTATCAGGGTGCTTTCCCCACAACACGCTCCAGCTATCGGGTAGAGCCTGCAACTCGGCAGGGTTGACGACCATCGTCATGTACCACGACATGGCGCCGATGCTGTCGATTCCCGTCGGCGCGTTACCTACGAACTGCGCTCGCAGGCGCGTGGCCTCGGGGACCCGCGCGGGATCCAGGTGCCGCCACAGGGATTGTGCTCGCCCGCGCAATACGTCAATCGCAGCCGAGCAGCACACATCCATCGGCGGCTTGCCTGCCTTGTTGGCGGCAGCGAGCTGGAAGAGAAACTGCGCGCCTTCACTCTGCTCGATCGACTGCACGGTAATGCCCGTCGCCTTCGTGAAAGCCGGATAGATATGCTCGGCGAACATGCGCTCGAAGTAGCCGCCGAACGTGGAGACCCGGAGCCGGCGCTCTCCCGCTATGACAATCGACGGGCTTTGCAACGCGGTCAGCGCCAGGGCGGCCGCGCCGCCCAATACCCTTCGGCGTGTCAGGGGCGGCGCCGCGGCGAGTGTGCGATCTTCCATTCGAGCTCCAAGGCGGGCGAGACCCCAATATTCCCGAAGGGCGCTGCGGCTAACGATCGCTAGGCACACAACGATACTTGCGGTTCCACGCAAGTATCGGCCAGCGCGGGCGACGGCAGCCGGTCCAGGTTGTCGACAAAATCCAGCAGGGCGAGCACGAGCGGCGCCGAGGTGGCATGCCGGGTGATGAGCTCGATGTGAGTCGAGATACAGAAGTGCTGGGGCAGGATGGGTTTGCAGTTGCGCAGCCGCCAGACCGAGCGCACGTAGTGATCCGGCAGCATCGCCAGAAAACAGCCCGAGCTCACGAGGGTCGCCATGGCCTCCACACTGTCCACCGAGGCGGTTCGGGTCAGCACGCGGGTGGGCCCGGCGCGATCGGGTTCCTCCAGGAACTGGTAGCCGGCATAGTCGTGTTTGGCGACTTCCTCGACCGATATGGCAGTGAGATCCTCGTGAAAGAGCGGATGCTCCTCCGAGCAGTACAGGTTCAGTTGCTCCCGGTAGAGGAGCTTGTAGTCGAGTTGGTTGATATGGCGGCGGCCGATGACCTCGCCGGCGCCTATGGCGGCGACCGGCCCGATGACAATGCCGGCATCGAGAGCGCCATCGATGACCGACTGCTCGATGGTATTGGTGGTCTTGGTCCCGATGTTGAATTCGACGTTCGGATGCTTGCGCTTGTAGCCCTGCAGGATCCGCGGCAGCGGCAGGTTGGGATCCGTGATGAGGGTGTCGATCACCCCGACGCTCAGCGTGCCCGTGAGGCCGGAATGGATGTGGCGCATGCTGCTCTCGAAGCGCTTCAGATCGGCGAGCAGTTGCAGACTGGCACTGTAGACGTGACGTCCCTCGTCCGTGAGCTCGAAACCGACCCGTCCGCGGCGACACAGCCGCACGCCGAGCCGGATCTCCAGGTCTTTGATATAGCGGCTTATCGAGGGCAGCCCCATTTGCAGCTCGGACTCCGCCGCTGCAAATCCGCCGCAGCGGGTGACCGTGCAGAACACACGCAGTCGCCGGATATCGCCGTCACTCACCTTAACGGCGAAGCGGCGCGGGTTGAGTCTCATAGTTTCCCCTCCCGACAAGCATGCTTGGACAACTAGTCATTTTTAGTGCACCAATGCGATGCAAGGATCACGCCAGGAAACATGAGGTGAGACTCGCATGACCCAGAAGATGAACGCGAAACGTCCGCTGATCGTGGGCAGGCCGGCGCTGATCATGGTGGATTTCCAACGTGGCGGTGAATACGTGCCTGGCAAGGAGAACGGCATTCCGATTACGGGCGGATGGCAGGAGCGACGCCGAATCGCACGCAGCCTGGTGACCGCGGCACGGGAGAACGGCATCCCCGTAATTTTCATCCAGGAGGTCCACAGGCCGGACCTGGTGGACTTTGGTCGTGAGCTGGATGGCACCGAAGATGTGCATTGTCTCGAGGGGTTGCACTCAACTGAGATCGATGCGGAAGCGGTCGACTATCGACCCGGCGACTATTTCGTTCCCAAGCGGCGCTACTCGGCTTTCTACGGCACGGATCTCGAAATCCTGCTCAAGGGCCTCAAGGTCCAGACGCTCATTCTCACCGGGGGGCTGACTGACGTGTGCGTCCACTACACGTTCGTGGACGGCCACCAGGGCGATTACCACTGCCGGGTCGTGGAAGACTGCGTGGGTGGATCCAGTGTCGACGCCCATAACGCGTCGCTACGCGCGATGGAATATCTCCAGAGCGGCGCCGTTCGTCAGAGTGGCGAAATTCTCACGGCGTTTGCCGCTGCCAAGGCGGCTGCCTGATGAGTTTGCGGGTTGCGGAGCGTTGGTTCGAATACGAGCGGCTCTCAGACGGTGTCACGCGCATCTGGGAACCGCACGTTATCCGGGTCATGCAATGCAACATCTGGCACGTCCGGGGACGCGACCGTGACCTGCTCATCGACACCGGGATGGGTATCGCAAGCCTGCACGATGCGGCTCAACACCTGTTCGACAAGGCGCTCACCGCGGTCGCCACACACTCTCATCTCGATCACGTCGGCTCGTTGCATGAGTTCGACCATCGCATCGTGCACCGGCAGGAAGCCGCAACGTTGACGAGGGCATCGGACAACTTCAGCATGCTCCGCGACGAGCATCCGGTGGAACTGATCGAGTCGCTCGAGCGCGCGGGCTACGAAATCGACCCCTGCTTTGTCACCGCCCTACCCCACGCCAACTTCAATCTCTCGCAATTCAACTGCCCGGCCGCGCCGGCCACGAGGCTGGTGGAGGAAGGCGACGTCATCGACCTGGGCGACCGCGTGTTCGAAGTCCTGCATCTGCCCGGTCACTCACCAGGCAGCATTGGTTTGTGGGAAGCCGCGACGGCGACGCTGTTTTCCGGCGATGCGGTCTACGACGGGCCGCTGCTGGATGAGATTCCGGGCAGCGACATTCCGGCCTATCTGCGTACGATGCGGCGGCTGGAGCAACTGCCGGCGCGTGTGGTTCATGGCGGTCACGACCCCAGTTTCGATGGCGCCCGCCTGAGGCAACTGGCGCGGGCCTATCTCGAGCGGCGCGGCTAG
>DATBCZ010000047.1:0-7657 GCA_036270175.1 Steroidobacteraceae bacterium
CTGTCCCGCGCGAGTCCGCCGCGCGTATTGACAGCCGTAACGTCCCAGCCCGACTGAACCGGAACGATGTCAGCACGTACGTTCGGCACGCTTCTGCCGCCATTACGGACCTGCATCATCGCGTTGACATCGTGTCCCGCGGCACTCAACAGGCCGCGCGGCCGATGGTATTTGAAGGAGCGGCCGAGAATCCGCACGCCCTCGGCGGTGAGCGCGGAGCTGATGGTATCGCCGCGGAAGCCGCTTACCCGACGGCCCTCGAAGGTGAAGTCCACCGCCGTGCCACGATCGATGCGCTCTCCTTTGACTGCCGGCAGGCGACTCATGAGCTCGGCCCGGCCTGGTAGAGGTAAGTGCGCTTTATGGTGTCGGTGGCGGTGTCACGCTCGGCAATGAACCAGACCCCGCTCGGCGAATGACACCACCACTCCTGTTTCACCGCGGGCACGGAGTTGCGGTTGAATACGTAGTCGGCCCAGGCCGCATCGCTGGCGCCGGCCGGATCGGGCATGTTGCGCAGCTCGCCTCCATAGACGAACTCACTGATGACTCTCGGGCCGTTGACGGGGCAGGTCATGAGCTTCATACCGTGGCTGGGCTCCTCAATGACCCACCGACGCCGCGCCCTTCTCACCCGTCAGGGCGTAGCGCTCGAAGCGGTCGAAGGAAAATGCGCCGATGAGCGGATGCGCCTCATCCCGCGCCACGGTATGACTCATGGTTTTGCCGGCGACCGGCGTCGCCTTGAAGCCCCAGGTACCCCAGCCCGAATCGAGATAGAAACCGCGCACCGGGGTCAGGCCCATGATCGGCGCGAAGTCGGGCGTCATGTCAGCCATGCCGGCCCACTGCCGGTTGACTTTGACATCCGACAGAAACGGAAACATATCCAACATGTGGGCCGCCAGCGACTCGGCGAAGTCCAGGGTCGAGCGCGTGGAATGTAACTCGTAGGGATCGAGCGAGGCGCCCATGACCAACTCGCCGCGCGCGCTCTGGCTGACGTATACGTGGAGCGATGCGGAGACCACGATCGGATCGAGCCAGGGTTTGATCGGCTCGGACACCATCGCTTGCAACGGATTGATGTAGATCGGCGAGCGCAGCCCGACCATGTTGAGTACGCGGGGCGTGGCGCCCGCGACCGCGCACAGCACCTTGCGGGTGGCGATCCGGCCGCGATTCGTGATGACTCCCGTGACAGCCGGTCCCGAGCCCCGATCCTCGAGCTCCACCGAGAACACTTCCGTGTTCTGATGAATCTCGACACCGCGTTTGTCGGCACCCCGGCCGTAACCCCAGGCAACAGCATCGTGACGCGCGATCGCACCGGGCGCGTGATAAAGCGCTCCAACCACGGGCGCATGTCCGCCACACGTGATATCCATCATCGGCATCGCTTCCCGTACGGACTGGGCGTCGACCGCCTCACTCGCGACCCCGAAATGCTTGTTTACCTCGGCGCGCCACCGCATCGTGCGCATGGCCGCATCCGTGTGCGCCAGCGTGTAGTGGCCGCGCGTCGAATAAAACAGATTGAGATCGAAATCCTGCGACAGGTCCTGCCAGAGCCGCACGCTCTCGTCGTAGAACTGTACGCCTTCGGGGGTGAGATAGTTGGAGCGGATGATCGTCGTATTCCGGGCCGTATTACCGCCGCCCAGGTAACCTTTCTCCAGGACCGCGATGTTCCGGATGCCGTGATCGCGCGCGAGATAGTACGCGGCTGCCAATCCATGCCCGCCACCGCCTATGATGACGACGTCGTAACTGGACTTCAGCTCATCATGCCGGGTGAACATCCGCGGCTCCGGATGCTTGCGCGACAGTGCGAATTTTAAGAGGCGTACGGGCATCGGAAGGTCACGGAAAGCGTCTTTTTAATAATGTGCCCCGGGCGGCAGATCAGCTCGTTACTAGGTACCATACGCTTTACCACCATGCAAGACACTTGCATGGCAGGCATTTTCCCCGTATGCAATGAGGCGCCATGGATAGATCGCCCCGACAGACCCCGGTCCAGCCTAAAATAAGCGAGTTATCTACCCAGGGAGAGACTGTGTCGAACCGAGCCCGTACGAGCGCGCGCCGCAAAGCCGCCACAACGTCCAGTCTTCCGAGCGAGCCCGCCGCGGCAGCCGACTTTTCCGCCAGCATCGGCCGTGTCGCTCGCCGGATCCGTGAAGACCTGGGTCTCACCCTGGCCAACGTCGCCGAGCAGGCGCACATCAGCCCGGGGATGTTGAGCCGCCTCGAGACCGGCCGCGTCAGCCCGAGCCTGGAAACGATAGTCGCGCTCGCGGAGGTCTTAGGGGTACGTCCCGCGCTGCTCCTGCAGGAAGTGGGCGACGAAGAGGGCGATGCGCAACACGTTCCTGACGGGCAGGGACTCGAAGTCGTGCGCCGCGGAACCAAGCGCGGCCACACCTATCACCTGCTGGCTGCTCAGCGCGGACCGCGCAAGGTGTTCGAGCCCTTCCTGGTCACCCTGACTGACAAAAGCGAGATCTTTCCCGGCTTCCAGCATGCCGGCACCGAGTTCATCCACATCCTCTCCGGTGAAATCCGTTACCGGCACGGGAAAGAGAGCTTTCTGCTCAAAGAGGGCGACTCGCTCACCTTCCGGGGCGACGTCGCGCATGGCCCGGAGCGACTGGTGAAGGTGCCGATCCGGATGCTGTCGGTCATTATTTATGGCGGTGGGGAGCACGACTGAGCACCGGCCGCACCTGGCCGGCTGCACCTCGCCGGCCGCACTGAAATGCGGCGAGTCCGCACTACCCGGGGGCGCTTCGAGCGGGTAACGACTCACCAGCCAGGGCACCCGGCCGCGTAACGCCTTGGCAAGATTCTCGCATAGCGGCCTTTGATGCCCGATATAGAACAACACGCAGGTAAAGCGCGATGAACACAACGGCAACTCCAGGCGCGGACTCCAGCACCGCGACCACCAATGCGGCGAACGTCGCCGCGGAAGACGCTGCCCAACTCAAGGCTCTCGGTTACACATCGAAGTTCGACCGATCGATGAGCCAGCTGGAGAACTTCTCTCTCGGGTTTACCTATCTATCGCCTGTCGTGGGTGTCTACAGTCTCTTCGGCATCGCCCTCGCGGCGGGCGGTCCGCCGATGTTCTGGTGGTACCTGCTGGTCGGCATCGGCCAGATGTTCGTCTGCCTGGTGTTCGGCGAGGTCGTCTCGCAATTTCCAATCTCAGGTGGCTTGTATCCCTGGGCGCGACGCCTGGTCGGCAAACGCTGGGCATGGATGGCGGGCTGGGTGTACGGCTGCGCCCTGTTCGTCTCTATAGCGGCGGTGGCAACGGGTGGCGCCCCTTACGTGGCGCAGATGCTGGGATTTACGCCGACGCCGACCATCACGACGACCATCGCCTTGTCCATGATCGTGATCGCCACATTGTGCAACGTCAGCGGCACGAGACTGCTGGCGCGTGTGGCCATGTTCGGTTTCATTTGCGAGTTGATCGGCGCCATCGTGGTAGGCGGCTATTTGTTGCTGTTCGCGCGTCATCATCCGTTCAGCGTGCTCTTCGACACTTACGGCATCCGTAGCAGCGGCGGTCACTATCTGCCGGCATTCCTGGCGGCCGCCCTGGGGGCCCTTTTCTGTTATTACGGCTTCGAGGCCTGCGGGGACGTCGCCGAGGAAACACCCAACGCGAGCCGGATGATTCCGAAGGCCATGCGCATGACGATTTACGTCGGCGGCGGCGCCGCGATGTTGGTTTGCCTGGCGCTGATCGTGTCGGTTCCGGACATGAATGCGGTCATCGCCGGCAAGGATATGGACCCCGTGGCGACCATCCTGCGCACCGCACTCGGCGAAGTCGGCTTTCGGCTGGTGCTCGCGGTCGTACTCGTGTCGTTCATTTCCTGCGCGCTCAGCATGCAGGCCGCCGCCAGCCGCCTGCTGTTTGCCTATGCGCGCGACGAGATGGTCGTTGGCAGCGCGCTCTTCAGCAGAATTTCGCCCCACACGCACGTTCCGGTTGCCGCCCTGGCCGCGGCGGGAATCATTCCGGCGCTGATTGCCCTGTGTGGACTGTGGCTGCAGAACGCAGTGAACACCATTATCAGTTTTGCCGCGGCGGGCATCTATATGGCATTTCAAATGCTGGTGGCCGGAGCTTTGATCGCCCGTGCAAAGGGGTGGAAGCCAGGAGGTCCCTTCACGCTGGGACGCTGGGGATGGACGGTGAATATCATCGCCCTCGCCTACGGCTTGAGCGCGATCGTCGACATGGTGTGGCCGCGAAGCCCTAACGATCCGTGGTACAGCAACTACGGCATGATCGTGACGGCAGGGGGCGTGTTGGTGTTGGGCACGCTCTACATGGTGCTCGCGAAGCCATACGACCACGGAAATGCACCGGCGGGTGATGCTCACTTGCTGCGCCGGTGAGGTGCGGTGGGCTGGGACCGGGCCGGCCGGCGTGCCTCAGGCCGACATGCCAGCGGAGGTCCGCTCAGCGATGGCTCGTCAGTGAAGCGCGGCCCCTTGGGCGCGCCGCGGGCGTCGGGGCCGGCGTGCGCCAGGCCAACATGCATCGGGCCTAGCGGGCGTCGGGCCTAAGCCGCAGTGCGCAGTGCGTCCCGCAAGCCCATGATCGCCCCGGCGTCCTTCGCGGTGTAGCCCGGAAGCTGCGCGACCGCCTGATGAAACTCGTCGCTGCGGAGGATCGCCAGCACTCGCTTAACCGCAGCGTTTTCCAACATGTGCTTGCGACATACGAAGAAATAGTCCTCCGTGGCAAGCCTAACGAAGTCGAGATCGAACTGGCGTGCGGCCGCCTCGACGCCGAAGCTGGCATCAGCCATGTCGCTCGCCACGTAGGCGGCCACCGCGGCGTGCGTGAATTCAACACGCTCGTAGCCTGCGATCCGAGTGCCATCGAGGCCGTGTTGCCCCAGAAGCTGATCGAACAGCCGGCGCGTACCCGAATCGGGGTCGCGATTCACGAAGCGGACGTCGGAGTCCAGTAAGCGCTCGAGGCTGGTGATTCCCAGCGGGTTGCCGCGCTTCACCATCAAGCCCATCTCACGGGTGACGAAACCGATTACCCGGTGCTCACCCGACTGCAGCCACTGCCGGGACGTCGCGGCGGCTTTTTTACGCAGCTCTCCCTGCGGAAGATGCAGCCCGGCCATTTCGCAACTCCCATGGGCGAGCGCGACCAGTGAATTTTGATTGGTGTCATACCGCAGGTCGACCCCGATGTCCGGCTCGCGGCTCAGCAACTCGCGCAGCTTCGACACCGCGAAGCCGTGGCTGGCGTGGACTCGGACCAGGTGCTCCTTTTGCGGCAATACCTGGTTGATCTCCGTCTCGAGCTCTTGCGCGAGGTTCTGCAGTTGCGGTCGCAGACGCGCCTGCAACCTCTGCCCCGCCCAGACCAGCTTTTCGCCTAAAGGCGTCAGACGTGTGCCGCGCCCCTGCTCCCGCTCCACCAGCGGTGTGCCGAAGAACGCCGCCCATTTCTCGATCAGATTCCAACAGTGCCGGTAGGAGAGTCCGGCACGGCGGGCCGCGCGCGTGATTTTCCCGGTCGCACGGATGTCGTTGAGAAAGTCGAGCATCACGAGCATCGACTCTTCCTCCTCCTCGTGACGGAAACGCCAGAGGGGCTCGATTTCGATCCGGATCAAAGCAGCCCCCGGGCGCTGGGGGGCGGCGCGACGCCCGTTATGCACTTTTGTGCATAACAATTCGTAGGGTGAACGGGTTCGGCCTTCATATCTAAACCGCCCAAGTCCGGCTATGCGCCGCATATTCCCTGTTTCCCGACTTGCAGTCTAGGCTCCTACCTCATTGCGAGCCGAATTTGCGGATCGCCCACATATGTCCTTCGATTCATATATAGATAAGGAGCGACCATGGCTGCGGTGATTTCCACGGAACGAGCCGACATGCGGACCACGGAACGGGCGGACCTGCTGATTGGCGGCCAGCGCCTGCCGGCGCAGTCGGGCCGTTATTTCGAGACCTTGGACCCAGCCAACGAGCAGGTCATCGCACACGTCGCGGAGGCCGATGCGGCCGATATCGATGCCGCGGTTGTCTCGGCTCGCCAGGCCTTCGAGGGTGAATGGGGCCACATGCGCGCCGCCGACCGGGGCAACGCCCTACTACGCCTGGCCGATCTCATCCGGCAGAACCAGGACACCCTGATCGAGCTCGAGAGCCTCGACTCCGGTAAACCTGTGTCCGCCATCAAGCGGCAGGACCTGCCGGCGGTGTTGGACACCCTGAGGTACTACGCCGGGTGGGCTGACAAGATCAACGGACAGGTCATTCCGGCTCGCCCCGACGCGTTGACGTATACGGTCCGCGAGCCGTTGGGTGTCGTGGGAGCGATCGTCCCCTGGAACTTCCCCCTGATGATCGGGATGTGGAAGATCGCACCAGCACTCGCCTGCGGATGCACGGTAGTGTTGAAACCCGCGGAACTGACACCGCTCACGGCTCTGAAAATCGGCGAGTTGGCGCTCGCCGCGGGCTTGCCACCCGGGGTGTTGAATGTCGTACCGGGTTTCGGCAAGACCGCCGGAGCGGCCCTCGTCGATCACCCGGATGTGGACAAAATCACCTTCACGGGGTCGCCGCTGGTGGGCCGGGAGATCCTGCGAGGGGCCGCCGGCAATCTCAAGCGAGTCACCCTCGAGCTCGGCGGTAAGTCGGCCAACATCATTTTCCCCGACGCCGACATCGAAGCGGCCGTCAGGGCGGCCGGCTCCGGCATCTTTTTCAACACCGGACAAGTCTGCTCGGCTGGCTCGAGAATTCTCGTGCACACGGACATCTACGACGAGGTCGTGGAGCGGCTGGTAGTCCGGGCCAAGGGTGTGCGCGTCGGAAATCCGCGCGACGTGGGTACCGCCATGGGGCCGCTCGTCTCGCGGACTCAGATGAATCGGGTGTTGGAGTACATCGACATTGGCAAGCGTGAGGGGGCACAGATTGCCGTCGGCGGCGCACGCCTCGGCGCTTCGGGTTATTTCGTCGGCCCCACGGTGTTTGCCGGGGTCGACCACCAGATGCGCATTTCCCAGGAAGAGATTTTTGGCCCGGTCGCATCCGTCATCCGCTTCAACGACGACGAGGATGCCCTGCGGATCGCTAACGGCACGAAGTATAGCCTCGCGGCCGGAGTGTGGAGCGCGGACGTCGGCCGCATACACCGCTTCGTGAGGCGGCTGAAAGCCGGCACGGTCTGGGCCAACACGTTCGGACCGACCGACGTGCGCCTGCCTTGGGGCGGCGCACGGGATTCAGGCTTCGGACGCGAGCACGGTGACGAGGCGATAGCGAATTTCACCGAGCCGAAAGCTGTCTGGATCCACATCGGAAAATAACATGAGAATAGCGATCATTGGCCAGCAGGGCTTAGGCGCAACCCATTAGTTGCGCCTGGTTTCTTGTCGTGTGATACTAGGAGCAACTAGGAGGTTGCTCATGAATACCGATCGCATCGAGAAGAAGATCGTCCTGAAAGCGCCCCGAGAGCGAGTGTGGTTGGCCATAACGGACTCGACCCGCTTCGGCGCCTGGTTCGGTGTCGAGCTGGACGGACCGTTCGTTGCAGGGAAAGAGACGAAGGGTCGGATTGCGCCGACGAAGGTCGATCCGCAGGTCGCCA
>DATBCZ010000048.1:0-3188 GCA_036270175.1 Steroidobacteraceae bacterium
TCCGCGAGCATCAACAGAACGTGGCGCGCTCCCAGGAAGGTCCTGACATACGGCCTCTGGATGCGCTCGAAGCTGACGCTCGGAGTCAGTCCGCGCTTCATGACGACAGGATCGAGCGCCGGGTCCGTACCGAGGTGGTGAAATCGGGCGACACTGTCGAGATAGCGGTCCGGCGTGCCGACCGCACCGGTGAGCTGGTTGTAGAAAAAGCCACTGCCGTCGTCGAGCCATTGGGGCTCGGCATCTTCCGTGTCGGGTATCCGGTCCGGTAGGTCCTTACCGTCGGCAACCCGCATGACGTGCAGCATCGAATCCTCGCTGCCATCCTTGGAGAGACCGTAGACGAGCCGGGTGCCGTCCGGCGAGGCGCTCCACCAGTCGAGCGAGATGTGCCCGGCGCCGGCGAGTTGTCCCAGTGCGGTCGGGTCGACCAATGTGCGGACCTGCCCGTTCTCGCGCACGAACAGTTTGAAGTTGTCCGCGCCGAGCGGCCGCTGCTCGAAAAACAACTTTGCGCCGGCGCGCTGTACCTCCCGGGTCGCGACGGTGTCGCCGGATAACTGTTGGATCCGCCGCAGCAGCGCGTCCCGGCCGGGAATCCGCCCCAGCACGCCGCGGGTGTGGTCGTTCTGGCCCTTCAGAAAGGGCAGCCACTCGGCGTCCTTGTCGTTCTCCATCCACCGGTAGGGATCCGTCAGCGTCTCGCCGAAGTAGGTGTCCTTGACCGGCTCGACGCGCGCGATCGGGGCGGGAGGAATCGCCGCGCCCGGGCCGCTCGCCTGTGAGGCCGCCCTCGTTTCAGCCGCGATGAGCGCAGCCCCCGTACCTATGAGTAGCTGGCGACGATTGATTGTTGTTCGCATGCTGGTCACCGGTGGATCAAAGGAAGTTGTTGGGCCAGATCATGGTGCGCCACATGTGCGCCGATTCCGAGCCGTCAAACCCCAAGCCTTCCTTGGGTTCGCGGAAGTGACGCCCGATGATGTCCGTGAAGATTTCCAGGTCGACCTGCACTCCGGCCTCGAAAGCATACTTGTCGTTGAGGGTGACCAGCCGCGATGTCATGTACCAGCGATGGTTACGAGCGTAGTCGTGCGCCTGGCGGATGTATTCGGGGGGCTGATAGTCCGCGCCGAAAAAGCGCACGTACTCCGGCGGATAGCGATATCCGACACTCTCGTCGGCGAAATAGCGCAACGCCTGGTGGTGTTTCACGGCCCAGGCGATCTCCTCGGAGACATAAGGCCCGATGAGTTGCGCACCCCAGTAGCCGTGATCGGTGCGCATCAGGCCGCCCATGGAGATGTCGTGCAGCAGGCAAGCCATCACGACTTTTTCCTCGTGCCCGCCAGCGAGCGCCAGTTTCGCGCTCTGGGTCAGGTGTTGGCGGGTGGTTTCATCGAAGCGCAGCCGGAAGAAATCGAGCAGCCGCGGTGCCCGGGGCATCGCGGGCAACGCCGGGTCGTCACCCATCATGAAGGTCACGCCGGGCTCGAGGCGGCTCAAGATCTGCTTGGCGCTTTCGCGGGTGCCCGTGCCGAGGGCGTGAATGGGCTGCGCCATTTTCAGGCGGGTCGGTTCGTTCATAGGGGTGTGTTCCGCTCAGTGTTCAAGTCGGGTAGCATCTAACGAACACGGACAGATTAAAAGAACGAGATTCTTGCGCAAGGGTGGTGTGCGTGGATAACGTCAGGCGACTGTTCGCGCTAACGCTATGCAAACACGATACGGGGCAGATAGAAGGACACCGTCCAATTCGGCACGTCCACGATCTCGCTGATGCGCAGATCGCCACAAACGCTACACAACATGTAGGCGTCGATCGCAGGCATGCCCCGCTCCCGCCCGAGGAGGTCGATCATCGAGCTCACTGCCGCACGCGCCGCTTGCATCAAGTCGGGGCCGATACCAGTAGTCACATCATAACCGTGCGCGTCGAGGTGGCGTGTCACGGGACCCGGTGTCCTGAATCTCGGATAGGCCAGCGGAACTTGTTTGAGCAGATCGAATTGCAGCGCAACCCGCATCGGACTTTCGATCGCCGTGCCGCACACCTCACCGTCGCCCTGCGCCGCGTGAGTGTCACCTACGGAAAACAGGGCGCCCGCAACTTCGACCGGGAGAAACAATTCGGTGCCCAAGGCAATGTCCCGGACATCCATGTTGCCTCCCACCCGGCGTGGGGGGACGACACTGTGATGACCTGGAGCGGCCGGAGCGACACCGATCGTTCCGGTGAAAGGCTTCAGCGGGACTCGTCCCCAACGGCCGAATAACGCGGGTGCCAGCGAGCTCGGGTCGTAGCGCCAGATCTGCAGGGCGGGGTGCTTGAACTCATCCGCCAGCAGGCCGAAACCGGGAATGTTGGCCGTCCAACCCCAGCCCGAGGGCGTGAACGACAACAGGGTTACTTTCAGGACATCGCCCGGCTCGGCGTCGTCGATGAAAACCGGTCCCGCCAGCGGATTGATCTTGCCGAAGTCCAGGCGCCCCACGTCGGCGACGTTGGAGTCGGCCGAGAGCTGACCCCCGGAAGCGTCCGCCACTTCGAATTCGAGCGATTCCCCGGGCGCGATCTGTAACACGGCCGGCAGGCTGTTATCCCAACCGTGGTGCTGTTGATGAATCGTGTGCTGGTGCTTCACAGCCTGAACATTATCACGCTTGCGGCTCCGGTCACGACGGCTAGCGGGTCCGGGATAGAATAGGGCGGTTCAAAGTGGATTCTGAAGAGTCGAGGGCCCCTAGATGTCGTTGTTTTCGCGCCTGTTTCGTAAAGCGCCTGCTTCTTTACCGCCGGAAAACCCTCCCCAGAGCCTCGAGCCTGCGCGTCCGGCGCCGAACGTCCCCGATCGGGCGCTAGTCGCGGCCAGAGAAGAGGCTGAGCTGCAGGCTGCCATCGAAGCACGTGATGCCGGCACCGTGGGCCGGCTGGTTCTCGAAGGCACTTCCACCAGGATCCGCCAGCAGGCCGCCCAGGCAGTCGAAGAACTCGCCCAGCTGCGGCAACTCATCAAGGACGTCAGAGGCGGGAACGACAAAAGCGTCTACAAGATTCTCACGGGTAAGCGCGATGCCCTGCTGGAGGAGGCGCGCCAGCATGAGCTGCTCCAGGCGGAAATAACCGCGGCCGCGGCGGCCGTCGAGCGACACAGTCATCGCCCCTACGATCCCTTGTTTACGGCAAC
>DATBCZ010000049.1:0-5417 GCA_036270175.1 Steroidobacteraceae bacterium
GCTTCTCGGTGCCGAAAGCCTGGATGCTGACCGGGACATCCTGGATGTTCTCCGTGCGCTTCTGCGCGGTCACCACGACTTCCGCCAGGCCGATGGCCTCGGGTTGCTCATCCGCCGCATGCGCGGCCGGTATGAATCCCAACAGCGCGGAGGCGACCGGCATGGCCCGCCGCAGGAGTTGCTGCGGCCCGTTGATTCCGCTGGCGCGACGCCTGGCCGTGTTGGCCTCGATGCGGCGCAATTTACGAAGACGACTGCGTGTCACTGACGATCCCCTTGTGGTGTTTATGTTAGTGCGTTGCGGAATTCCGGTACCCGGGGATAGGCATCCAGGACCGGTCCCAACGCGGTTTGCAACGGTTGCAGCCACGGCTCGAAGTGCCGCCACTGCTCGAGGCCGGCGCGATAGATCGGCTGGCGTACCTGTTGCGAGCTGGCCGTCCGCACGGCGCGCTCGTTTTCGTAGAAGCGCAGGCAGCCGGCCTCGAAGGGCAGGCCGCAGTATTCCAGCAGCCGGCGCACTTGCGCTTCGGTGTCCTCGATCAGCGCCTCGTAGAAGACGCGGTGGATGCGGCCGGGCAGGACTTTGTCGAAGTGCGACATGAGCTCGACGTAGTCGCGGTAGTAACGGCCGATGTCTTCCAGGCCATAAGTAAAATTCTGGCCGCGGGCGAAGTGCTGTTTGAATCCCGAAAAGCAGCAGCCGAGCGGATGGCGGCGCGCATCGATGATTTTCGCATTGGGCAGCGCGAGTTGGATCAGGCCGATGTGTAAGAAATTGTTCGGCAGCTTGTCGATGAAGAAGGGCGCGGCGCTCTTGCGCTGAATGCGCGTGCCGGCGAGATATTGCTCACCGAGTGCGCGGCACTGCTGCGCATCGAGGCCGGCCAGCGGCTCCGGGTAGCGCCCCATGCCTTCCTGGCGGCCGGCTTGGGTCACCGAGCGGGCGAGCGCCGGAATGTCCGGCAGCTCCATCGTGCCCTCCACCAGCGAGTGGCTGGAGAGTATCTGCTCAATGAGTGTGGAGCCCGCGCGCGGCAGTCCCACGATAAAGATGGGCGCGCTGGAGGGGTGGCCGTAGTCGCGTCGCTGCGTGAAGAAATCCGCGCTCAGCAGCGACTTGCTGCGTTGGGTTTGCGCCGTTACGTCATCCGCCGAATAGCGGATCCCGGCGCGGCGGATGGTGTTACCGCGGGCGTAATGCTCGAAGGACTCCGCAAAGGCACCGTCGTCCTCGAGTGCTTTGCCCAGGGCGAAGTGCAGGTGAAAGCGGTCTTCGTCCGCGAGGTCGGGGCGGGCGAGTTGCGCGCGCATCGAATCGATCTGCGCCGTCGTGAAGCGCACGGTCTTGAGATTCGCGAGGCTCCAATACGCCTCACCGAGGCTCGGCAGCAACTCGATACTCTTGTCATAGGCCGCGATGCTGTCGGCCTCGCGTCCGTGGGTCTTCAGCGCGTGACCGTAGCTCATCCAGATCTTCGGCTGGCGCGGGTGGGCGGCCAGCAGCGCGTCGTACAGGTCGATCGACTGCTGGAAGTCGCCGATCCGGGCGAGGATCGCCGCCTTGAGATTCTTGTAGCCCGGATTGTGGGGCTCGAGCTCGAGCAGCGTCTCCGTTTCCCGCAGCGCCTCAATAGACTTGTTCTGGCGGTAGAGGACGACGGCGTAGTTGTGGCGCGCCGCCGTGAAGCTGGGCGACAGTTCCAGGCAACGCGTCAGCAGGTTCTCGGCATCGTCGTAGCGGCGCAGCCGTGCGGCAACTTCCGCGAACATGCGGATGGCCGCCACATCGGTCGGGAATTGTTTGAGGTGGGCGCGCAGCAGCGCCTCGGCCTGGGGAATCTGGTTTTCGCAGAGCGCCGCGGCGGCGGTCATCAAGCGTGGGTCGCGCGTCGAAGCCTTGATCTGCCGTGCGTAAGCCGCATCGGCTCCGGCGGCATCGCCGCTGTCGGTGAGCTGGTCACCCAGCGCTCGCCAGGCATCCACCATGTCCGGCTGCAGCGCCACGGTCTGTCGTAACGACGCCACGGCGGCCTCGGATTGGCCTGCATCGATGAGCGCCAGGGCTTGCTCGTATTGAGCGGTCGCCCAACTGGTTTGGGATTGGGCAAGGGGCCCCAGGATGCCCAGCGCGGCCTCGGTACGGCCGCTGCGGCGCAGAGCGACTCCGAGCAGGAGAGTGGCCGCCGGGTGCCTGGGCGCGACCTTGAGGATCTCTGTGGCCTGTTCAGCGGCCAGCTTCGGGTCTCGATCCAGCAGCCGCGCACTGTGGTTCAGCGCGACCTCAATGGTGCCAACTGGCTGCGCGCCCCCGCTCACCCTGGTGTATACCCCGTTTGTTGCTGTGCTGCGGACTACATCAGAAACTGCAGCTGTTCAGTTGTCAAATTTCAGACAGCTTTACTGCGCAGGTTCGGCGGCCGGGCAAAAGGTGTTGCGCTTGAACGACCACGACATTTTCGCGTCGCGCCGCAGGCCTCGATCTAGGACGCCATCTTGGCAAGACGACGGTGTTCCTGCGGACAGTACGTTGTAAGGACTCACTTTATTGACGACTCCACCGCGGACGGTTGGGCTAAGATTCCAAGACGTGTGGAGCAATGGAAGGGGATCGTGATGACCTCGAGCAGAGTGAGCCAGGTGGTGCCGGGCAGCACATTTTCTTATTCGATGTCCCTTCGTGTGCGTCACCCGAGCCTCGATCCGGCACTCCTGACCGAAACACTGCACCTCGAGCCCCGGCATAGTTGGCGGGCCGGAGAACCGCGCCGCTCTGCCACCGGCGCGGCGCTGGGTGGCGACCACCGCGAATCGTATTGGTCCGCGCCGTTGCCCGGACAGGCGGTGGGGTCGGCCTCCTTTCCGCTGGAGATGTTTCTCGCCCAGCAGCTCGTGCAACTCAACCGGCATCGGGAATTTTTGAGTCGCCTGCAGAGCGAGAACGCGCAGATCTCGCTGCTCATCGAATTCACACCCGTCGAGAACACAGTGCTCACTTTGAGCCCGAACGTCTCGCGCAAGCTCGCCGATCTCAACATCGAAGTTGAGTTCCAATTCGTCAGCGAGTGACCGGCGTGTGACGAGCGCGGAAAAAATTGTCTGCGGCTAGAGACGTTTTGCTTCCGCGTCGATAACACTGTTAACTTCACCTCGACACAAGGGCAAACCCGTCGCAAGACGGGGACGCAAAGCCTCCGATCTCGTGCCGTCGTAACGACACGGACGAGATAGCGGGGTTGCCGGTGAGGAAGCCGCCATCGAGCGGATATACGCCGTCAGGTGACCTGAAATTCCGCTTCGCACCCGGAATACCGGTCGCGTTTGCCTGCCCTTGCGCGCTTCTTAAATACGCACGGGGTAGGTTTACATGTCTTCTTCGAACATCGCCGCGGCACGTCCGCGGCACGGGCGGCTGCGCGCCCTGAATTTCGCGGCGCTGCTTGCCGCGCCCTGCATTGCCGCCACCGCGGCACCTTCGATCACGGGCAGGCCGGCCACGACAGTCACGGCGGCCCACTATTTCGCCTTCCAGCCGTCCGCCGCCAATCCGGGCGGCAAGATGCTCACATTCTCCATCGCCAACAAGCCCTCCTGGGCACAGTTCGATTCGCGTACCGGACGCCTGTACGGCACGCCGTTACCGCAATCCAACGTCGGAACCTTTGCCAACATCGTAATCTCGGCAAGCGACGGCAATGCCCGGGCCAGCCTCGCTCCTTTTGCGCTGACCGTGCTGCCGTTGCCGAATATTCCGCCGCAGCTTGCCGGCACCGCGCCCGCCGGGGTCGTGGCGGGGCACCCCTACTCATTCCAGCCCAGCGCGACCGATCCTAACGGCCTGAAGATCGTCTTCACTATTGCGAACGCGCCCGCCTGGGCCACTTTCAACACGGCAACCGGTCTGCTCTCCGGCACGCCCACCGCGGGCAACGTCGGCACCTATTCCAACATCGTGATCACCGCGTACGACGGATATTCGAAGGCCGTGCTGCCCGCCTTCAAGATCCTCGTGTCACCGGCTGCTGGCAGTCCTGCCGGGCCATCGCCCCCGGAGCAGGGCGCGACCGGCTCGGTGACACTCTCCTGGATACCACCGACGCGGAACCAGGACGGCAGCGTGTTGGCCAATCTCCAGGGTTATCACATCTACTACGGGACCACTCCTGAGGAGCTGAAAAGCACTCTTACAATCTCAAACCCGGGAGTGACGCGCTACGTGATGAGCAATTTGCTACAAGCCCAGACCACCTGGTACTTCGCGCTGACCGCTTACGACAGGAATGGCCGCGAGAGCGACCGTACGGAAGTCGCCGGCATCATGGTTACGCAGTAACCGGGGACAGCAGTGCGCTGATATCCTGTCCGGGCAGCGGCACGCTGATCAGAAAGCCCTGGATGGCGTCGCAGCGGTGTGCCTGCAGAAAGGCACGCTGCGCCGTCGTTTCAACGCCTTCCGCGGTGACGCGCAGCCTGAACTGCCGCGCCAGCGCGATAATGGCCTGAACGATCGCGACATCGTCCTTGTCTTCCGGGGTTCCGCGTATGAAGGTTGCGTCGATTTTCAGCCGGTCGAGGGCGAACCGCTTCAGGTAGGCCATGCTCGAATAACCCGTGCCGAAGTCGTCGAGTGTGACTTCGAGACCGAGTTCGTGGAGCGCGCGGATGACACGGATCGTGTCGCGTGGATCGGCCATGACAGCCGACTCCGTGATCTCCAATCCGAGGAGGCGTGGATCACACCGGGTCTCCGAGAGGATGCGGCCCACGACGCCGACGATGTCGGCGCCGTTGAGCTGTTTGCTCGAGATGTTGACTGCGATACGCAGTTGCGGGCCGCCCGCTTCCTGCCAGGCGCGCGCTTGTAAGCAGGCCGTACGCAGCGCCCATTCCCCTATGGGGACAATGAGGCCGGTCTCTTCCGCGACAGCGATGAACGATCCCGGCAGTACCAGTCCCCGCTGTGGATGCAGCCAGCGGAGCAACGCTTCGACGCCAATAATACGACCCGTGGCCAGCTCGACCTGGGGCTGGTAGTGCAACAGGAACTCGTTGCGATCGACCGCCAGCCGCAGGTCGTTCTCGAGGTGCATCCGCGCCCGCACCTTGGCATCGAGATCGGGACTGAAGAAGCGGAAGGTATTGCGTCCCTGTTCCTTCGCCAGGTACAGGGCGGTATCGGCGTACTTGATGAGACTCTCCACGTCGGCGGCGTCCCGCGGACAGATGGCTAACCCGACACTCCCGGTGACTCGCAGAGTCTGACCCGACACCACGAACGGCGCGGATAGCGAGGCAAGCACGTGCTCGGCGACCGGTCCGGCCTCCTCGGGCGAATGCAGGCCCGGTATGAGCAACAGGAACTCGTCGCCACCCGCTCGCGCCACGGTATCGCCGACGCGCAGGGTTTCCGTCAGGCG
>DATBCZ010000050.1:0-3696 GCA_036270175.1 Steroidobacteraceae bacterium
GGTGCCACGCGTTCGAGAAGCGCGTCCACATCGTGATAATCGGGATTGAACACCAGGGCACGTCGCACGCTCACATCGGACGGCGTCGGCATGCGCAGCTCGAACATAAAGCGATCGCGCGCAGCGGAAGCGAGCTCGAAGGTCTCCTCCTTCTCCACCCGGTTGCGGTCCGCGAACACGCTCATGAATGGAAATCGATATTCGCGATTGAACGCCGAAACCGTACGCTCGGCCATGGCCCGCAGGAGCAGCGACTGCACCTGCGGGCGCGCCCTGTTAATCTCGTTGAAGAAGAAAGTAGTGAGCCGCTGTTCATGACGCAACAGGGGGCCCGGTTCGATGCGCGGCTTGCCCGCGGCATCGACGTAGGTGTGATAAATGAGATCGCCGGGCATCAGGTCAACGGTGCCTTCGACCCGCTCGAAGTCCCCACCTACAGCCCGTGCAAACGCGCGCAGTATCGTGGTCTTTCCCACGCCGACGTCGCCTTCGAGAAGCACGTGTCCGCGAGCAAACAGCGCGACATTGATGAGCCTGACGGTCTCCTGCTGACCGAGGATGGCCTTGCTCACCTCTTCCTCGAGGCGCAGCGCCCTCGAGCGCCAGTCATGCAATTGCTCAGCGGAGATCGTCATGCTAGCGCCTTCATCCACTTCAATCCCTCGTCCGTGTCACCCCGAGGCCGATACTCACAGCCTACCCAACCCTTGTATCCGAGGGTATCAACAGCGGTGAAGATGGCTGGATACGCGATCTCGCCTTCATCAGGCTCCGCGCGCGAGGGTACCGCGGCGACTTGTACGTTGCCGATGATGGGCATGTAGCGCTTCAACTTTGTCAACACATCACCTTCGCTGACCGCGACGTGATAGACATCGAACTGCAGTTTGATGTTGGGAAGCGCCAGTTCCTCGATCAGTGACACCGCCTCGGTGACCGTCGAATAAAAGTAGCCAGGATTGTCACGTGGATTGAGAGGCTCGAGCAGCAGAGGCAGGTTATGTACCGCAGCCTCGGCGGCAGCCGCACGCAGGTTGCCCGCGAACACGGCGCGCGCGCGTTGTCGATCGGAGGCAACTACGTTGCCCGCCATCACGTGGATTGCGCTTGCGCCGCAATCGATGCAGTAGTCGATCGATTGGCGCATCGCAGCCTGGAAATCGCCCTCGCGGCCCGGCACCGCACCGAGGCCGCGCTCGCCGCGAGCGAAATCGCCCGGAGCAGTATTGATTCCCAATACGGTGAGTTCGTGGTGCTTTGCCACGGCCGCCACTTCCGCGGCGGGCACGTCATAAGGCCAGTGCATCTCAATGGCCCGAAAGCCCGCTAAGGCAGCAGCCTCAATTCGCCGCAGCAAAGGCCGGTCAGCCCAGAGCAGTCCCAGGTTGGCGGAGAAGCGAGGCAATACGGCGGCTCCTTGTGAAGGTCATTCTCGATGGCGGCGAGTGCCGGATCGAGTGCTAGACATCCGAACAGACTCGAAATGCCGGGCGATGTCGGCCCGCGAACTACACGCCTGCATTATGGATGGGTTCGGGGAAGATGCGGGCGCGAGAGGTGGGCTGCTCACGTAGCGGACCGAATTCCGGCGGCCGCGCCGCGTTTCCGGCACACATCGAGACGTTTTCGACGCAGTGGGCCGAAAATGGGGGTGCGGGCGTCCCCCTGTCGGGCTGGCGCATACTCAATCGTCCTTGGATAAAGCAGGAGTCACCGGCATGCTCTATTCAATTCTCTGCTACGAATCTGAGACCCTGGCCGCGGGGCGGACCAAGCAGGAGGACGAAGCGATGATGGTCAGGCTAGGGGGAGTCCTGCAGCAACTGATTGCCGAGAGAAAACTCGGACCGACGGCCCGGCTCATGCCGACCACCACGGCGACCCATATCCGCTCCGGCAAGGACCCGGTGGTCGTCGACGGCCCCTTCGCCGAGACTAAAGAGCAACTGCTCGGGTTTTACATCATCGATTGCCCCACGCTGGAGGAAGCCATCGCTGCCGCGAAGCTGCTGGGGCGCGAGAAACCGCACGGAACGCTGGAGATTCGTCCGGTCGCGGTGTTCCATCCGGCGGACCTGACGAAATGACAGACATGGCCTGGATCAATGCGGCGCTGACTGCCGCACGCCCCCAGGTCCTCGGCGCCCTACTGCGCTATTTCCGCGTTCTGGACTCTGCCGAAGACGCGTTTCAGGAAGCGTGCCTGCGAGCGATCAAGACCTGGCCGGTGAAAGGGCCGCCGCGCGACCCTGCCGCGTGGCTCATCTTCGTGGGTCGGAATTTCGCGCTGGATGAAGTCAGGCGCCGCAACAAGCAAACCGAGCTGCCGCCCGACGAGGAACTCGGCAGCGATCCCGAGGATCCGCAGGAGGAGCTGGCCGAGCGCCTCGACGCCTCTCACTACCGCGACGACATCCTGCGCCTGCTGTTTGTCTGCTGTCATCCGGAACTGCCCGCAAGCCAACAGGTCGCCGTCGCCCTGCGCATCGTGTCGGGACTGACCGTAAAGGAAATCGCGCGCGCGTTCCTCGTAAGCGAAAGCGCGATGGAGCAGCGAATCACGCGAGCGAAGGCCCGCATAACCGCCGCTGAAGTCCCGTTCGACACTCCCGGAGCCCCGGAGCGTGCCGAGCGACTCGCCGCGGTCGCGACGATGATCTATCTGATCTTCAACGAGGGTTATTCAGCGAGCGGCGGCAACGCCCATGTGCGTGAATCACTCTGCGAGGAAGCCATCCGCCTGGATCGTCTTCTGCTGCGGCTATTTCCGAGCGAGCCCGAAATCATGGGACTGCTGGCACTGCTACTCCTGCAACACGCCCGCGCCTCCGCCCGGCTCGATACCGACGGCGCCATCGTGTTGTTGGAGGATCAGGACCGGTCGCTGTGGGATCGCGATTTGATCGCCGAGGGGCTGGCGTTGGTTGAAAAGGCGCTGCGCCATCGCCGCGCCGGCGCGTATCAGGTTCAGGCAGCCATCGCGGCGGTCCACGCGCATGCGGCCCGCGCCGCCGACACCGATTGGGCGGAAATCGACCGGTTGTACCAGATACTCGAGACGATTCAGCCTTCGCCTGTTGTCACGCTCAATCGGGCGGTCGCCGTGTCGAGGATCAGTGGGCCGGCCGAGGCGTTGCAGATGATCGAACCGTTGGCCGCCAAACTTGGCGGCTACTTCTATTTCTACGGGCTGAAGGGCGCCCTGCTGATGCAGTTAGGTCGCAACGAAGAGGCCCGCGTCGAGTTCGACCGGGCGATCTCCCTCGCCAACACCGCCGCGGAGGCCGCGCACATCCGGATGCACCTGGATAAATTGCAGAAGGACAGCGCGCCCAGGAACCTCTCCCGCCCGACATAACATTCGTTTTCCCTTGGCCAACAGCTCGCCGTTAAAGTTGGGTCATGACGGCAGCGGGTATCCCGAAAATCGCATTCCTTGACATGTGACCATATGGTCACATATATTCCGGTCATGAGCAGCGACGATCAGGTATTCAAGGCATTAGCCGACTCTTCGCGCAGATTCCTGCTGGATCTATTGTTCCAGCGCGAAGGCCAGACGCTCGGCGAGCTCGAACGGGAATTGGCGATGACGCGCTTCGGTGTCATGAAGCACCTCAAAGTGCTGGAAGAGGCGGGACTGATCATCACGCGGCGCGAAGGCCGCGAGAAACTGCACTTCCTCAATGCCGTGCC
>DATBCZ010000051.1:0-5972 GCA_036270175.1 Steroidobacteraceae bacterium
GGCCGGTGGTCGACCAGCGTGACTTTCCAATTCACACGCGCCGCGAAATCGACGATGGGTGCGGCGTCCGGCCCCGCACCCAAAATAAGAAGCTTCGGCGGCAGGCTCAGGGGCAGGGCAAACACCTTCCAGAACGGCGACCGAGCGGCGACCGAGCGGCCAGCGAGGGAACCCCCAGCGGGGGCCAGCGAGGGAATCCCCAGCGGGGGCGACTGACCTTCGGCCCAGCCCGGGCGCCCGCTGTGCGCGGCTTCCAGGAGGGCCGACTGCACGGTAGGACCGGCAAGTACCTCGCGTGCCTGCAGCGAGAGGGAGGCTGGAATAGCGCCGGCCGATGCGTCTCGCGGCAGTGTGACCGCGCCGACCGGCAACTCGGGCCAGGCCGACTCCACAACAATGCCGATCGCCGTCGGGGTGTGGCTTGCGAGCGCGCGCTCGAGGTGCACCAGTGGTTGCCAGTCCCGATCCGGACCCGCGCGCAGCAGGAGAATCCGCATCGCACCTTCGCAGCCGATCCCCAGTCCCCAGAGTAGATCCTCGGGACCAAATAAATCGTAACTCACTATTCGCGGCTCGCCCGTCTCTATAACGGAGAGGGCGTGTTCACGGAG
This sequence comes from Steroidobacteraceae bacterium, assembly GCA_036270175.1. GTDB lineage: Bacteria > Pseudomonadota > Gammaproteobacteria > Steroidobacterales > Steroidobacteraceae > 13-2-20CM-66-19. Next base: position 612 of record DATBCZ010000051.1, read on the forward strand.
ATCACCCTCGAGGCAACCTCCGGAGAGCAATCCGGCGTAGTCGCCATTTGCGGCAATGAGCATGAGCGCGCCGGGCTTGCGGTAGGTCGAGCCCGCGGTGTGTACCAGGACGCCCACGGCGACAGCGTTGCCTGCGGCACGCTCGCGATCGAGCAGCGGAAGAAGAGGACCGAGTAATGATTCCACGACGTGTCGATTATGCCAGCGCCAGAACGTCTTCAATGGTATGCCACGTGCCTCGGCTGGCAGGCGGTGACTCTCCCGGATGGGAGATGGCCCCGGGCTGCGCAACACCGTTTAATTACACCCATGGTGAATAAAATGGGATCACCTGCCCACGCGCCCGCCGTTGAACACTCGGCAGCGCTGGTGCCCATGGCCGCCGTCCGCAAGCGTCGGGGACGGGGTCGACCGACCGCCGAGGCCTCTGAGGACGTACGTAAGAAGCTCCTGGATGCCGCGCGGGATCTCTTTCCGCGGTATGGCTACCGTGGGGTTTCGAGCCGTCAGATCGGGGCGGCCGCCGGCGTGAACTTCGCCATGATCCGGTATTACTTCGGCGGCAAGCCGGGGCTTTACCGCGAGATGCTGCAGGGGGTGCTGCAACCTGCCCGGAGTACGCTGGACGAGATGAACGCCGCGGATTCCCCTCCGAGTCTGGCCGACGTTCTCGAGAACATGACTCGCTCCTGGGCCGCCAACCCGTGGGTTGCCGGCTTCGTCGTCCGCGAAGTCCTGGCGCCGGATGGCCCGATGCGAGCCATGTTTCTCAAGGAATTTCCAGAGCGCCTCACACCCGTGGTGGAGCGCCTTGTGGAAGGGGAGATGGCGGCGGGGAAGCTGCGCGCCGATCTGGATCCCCGCATGCTCGTGCTGTCAATCGTGAGCCTCGCGATCTTTCCATTCCTGACGCTTCCGCTCACGACTCGGGTATTTGGCGTGTGCAACGACGAGAAGTTCGTCGAGCGCTTTCTGCATCACACCGCCGAGCTCCTCGCACGCGGCGCGGGATCCGCCGCCTTTTAGATATCAATATTAGAAAATTAGATGGCGCGCGCCGCTCAGTGCGCGAACGCCGTCATTGCGTGCACTCGAGCTGGTCAGTAGAGTCGCACGGCCTTTTTTTCGGAAAATCTCACTTCGATGGCCAATACCGATCCCTGGGTCGTCCACAAGTTCGGCGGGTCGAGCGTTGCTGACGCCGACTGCTTCCGCCGTGTCGCGGCCATTCTCGACTCCGTCCCGGCGCCGCGCCTGGGTGTGGTGCTTTCCGCCTGCAGAGGCGTGACTGACGCGCTGTTGCGGCTCGTGTCGCTCGCCGAGCGGCAGGATGATACCTATCGCTCGGAGATTACGGCGCTACGCGCCCGGCATGCGACGATCGCCGAGACGCTGCTCACGGCCGACTCCGCCCGACTCTACCTGGCGGGTTTCGATCGTGACTGTCACGACCTGGAGGGGATCCTCCACACGGTGAAGCTCACCCGGCAGGCGGCACACAACGTCGTCGATCTCATCGCCGGTTATGGCGAGATCTGGTCCACGAAGCTGTTTCACCGCTTTCTCGAGGAGCGTGGCGGGCGACGCGGTCCGGTGCAGTGGATCGACGCACGCCGTGTCGTCATCGTCGAGTGGGGTGCGCTCGGTCCTGCGATCCAATGGAAGGAGTCGCGCTCCAACCTCAACGATCTCGTCGACCGGGACTTCAAAGGCACCCTGGTCATCACCGGTTTCATCGCGTCGAAGCGCAACGGCGTACAGACGACGTTGGGTCGTAACGGCAGCGACTTCTCGGGTTCCATCTTCGGAGCCTTGTTGGATGCCTCCGAGATCGTGATCTGGACCGACGTGGACGGCGTGTTGTCAGCCGACCCGCGCCGCGTGCCCGATGCCACTGTCATTGACTCGCTGTCGTACAACGAGGCGATGGAGTTGGCTTACTTCGGTGCGAAGGTGATTCATCCGCAGACCATGGCTCCGGCCGTGGGCGGTGGCATCCCCATCTGGATTCGTAACACGTTCGCCCCAGAGAAGATCGGCACGCTCATCTGCGCGAAACCCACTTCGACACTGCCCGTGAAGGGCATCACCAGCATCGAGCGTGTCGCGCTCATCAATCTCGAAGGCGCGGGCATGATCGGTGTCCCGGGCACCGCGCATCGGCTCTTCGGCGCGCTGCGCGAAGAGAACATCTCGGTCATTCTCATTTCTCAAGGCAGCTCGGAGCACTCCATCTGTTGCGCGATTCCGCAAGAGCAGGCGGAGCGTGCGGCTGCAGTCGTGCGTCACGCGTTCGAACGGGAGCTGAAAGAAGGGCAGATCCACGCTGTCGACATTGACTCGGATCTCGCCATTCTCGCTGCGGTGGGCGACGGCATGGCGGGCACGCCGGGCGTCTCGGGAAAAGTGTTCGACGCTCTCGGTACTTCGAATGTCAACGTGCGCGCCATCGCGCAGGGCGCGTCCGAGCGCAACATCTCCGTGGTGATCGATGGCCGCCATGCCACTCGCGCTCTGCGAGCGGTGCATGCCGGTCTGTACCTTTCGCCGCACACCATCTCGATCGGCCTCATCGGCCCCGGCACCGTGGGCCGTGTGATGTTGGAACAGATGTCGTCCCAGGCGGCCCGCCTGCGCGAGCAATTCAACGTGGACCTGCGGGTTCGCGGCTTGCTCGGGTCGAAGCGGATGTTGTTGTCGGATTCCGGCCTCAACCTCGCTCATTGGCGCTCGCAGTACGAGCAGAGTACGGTCGCGTCCGATCTCAAGCGTTTTGTCGAGCACGTGCGCGTCGACTATCTGCCGCATACCGTGTTGCTGGATTGCACGGCGAGCTCCGAAGTCGCCAGCCACTATCCCGAGTGGCTCGAAGCGGGTATTCATATCGTCACCCCCAACAAGAAGGCGAACAGTGCGGACCTCGCGTTCTACCGTCGCCTGCGTGAGGCGCGCCGCAAGGGGTCGTCCCACTACTTGTATGAGGCGACGGTGGGTGCCGGTCTGCCTGTCGTGCAAACGCTGCGCGATCTGCGCGAGACGGGCGACGACGTGTCGAGCGTCGAGGGTATCTTCTCCGGCACGCTCGCCTACCTCTTCAACGTGTACGACGGCAAGACGCCATTTTCCGACATCGTGCGGGATGCGCGTCAGCGCGGCTACACTGAGCCGGATCCACGCGACGATCTTTCTGGAATGGATGTGGCCCGCAAGTTGATCATTCTCGGCCGCGAGATGGGCTTGAGTCTCGAGATGTCCGATGTCAAGGTCGAGAGCCTGGTACCGGCCGGCCTCGAGACCGGCTCGATCGAGGACTTCATGGCTCGGCTGCCGCGTCACGACGCCGCCATGCGCGAGCGCCTGGAAAAGGCACGTGCGCGCGGTAAGGTGTTGCGTTACGTCGGCAAGGTCACAGCCGAAGGCGAGGCGACGGTGGGTTTGGCCGAGCTCGACGCGAAACATGCGTTCGCCAACATCGCGCTCACCGATAACGTCGTGCGTTATGCCACGAGACGGTATTGCGACAATCCGCTCATCGTGCAGGGTCCGGGCGCTGGTCCGGAGGTTACCGCGGGCGGCGTATTCGCCGACCTGTTACGGGTAGCGGCCTATCTGGGGGCGCGCTTGTGACGGTAGCCTCGCGTCCCGAGCCGTCGGGACTTCATCGAGCCACGGCATTCGCGCCCGCGTCAGTGGGCAATGTTGCAATTGGATTCGACATCCTCGGCATGGCGGTGGACGCTCTCGGCGATCGTGTCACCGTGAGTCGCAGCAGCCAAGCGGGCGTGCGCATTACGGCGATCAGCGGCGTGCCCGAAGAGTTGCCGCTGGAGGCGGAGCGCAATACGGCCGGCAGCGCCCTGATGGCGATGCAGGAGGCCCTGAAACCTGGCTTCGGCTTCGAGATGCAGATCCAGAAGGGCATTCCCCTGGGCTCAGGGCTGGGTGGCTCGGCGGCCTCCGCGGTCGGCGCGGTGGTCGCGGCCAACGCATTGTTGCCGACGCCGTGCAGCAAGCTCGAACTGCTGAAGTTCGCCATGCAGGGCGAGAAGGTGGCGAGCGGCTCGCTGCACGTGGATAACATCGCGCCGTCCCTGTTCGGCGGCCTGGTGCTCACGGTCGGCATCGATCATCCGCGGGTGAAACAGATTCCCGTGCCCGCGGGCATCAAATCTGTCATCGTCCATCCGCACATGTTTCTGTCGACCAAGCAGGCGCGCGCCATCCTCAAGCGCACCGTGGAGTTGTCCGATTTCGTGTGGCAGACGGCGAATCTCGCGGGCTTCATTTCGGGCTGCTACACGGACGATCTCGATATGATCCGCGCTTCTTTCCAGGATGTGGTCATCGAACCCCAACGCCAGGCGTTGATTCCTGGATTCAACGATGTGCGGCAGGCGGCGATGGCTGCGGGTGCGCTGGGGTGTTCGATCTCGGGCGCGGGTCCGACGATGTTCGCCTGGGCGCTCGCGGATCACGCGGAGACGGTCCTGGCGACCATGCGACGCGAATTCGGGCGGCATTCAATCACACTGGATGAGTGGATTGTTGACGCACAGTCTGTCGGCGCCCATCTGATTGACAATTGAAGCTTCCGGTGACGGCGATGGAATTTACGAGCACTCGTGACCCGGCGCAGACCGCCGGATTTGCCGCGGCCCTGTTACAGGGGTTGGCGCCCGATGGCGGCCTGTATGTGCCGCGGACCTGGCCCGGTCTCGAGCCTGAGAACTTCGGGGAGGAGGGCGACCTGCCGGGGGTGGCCACGCACCTGCTGACTCCCTTCGCGGAGGGCGATCAGCTCGGCGCATCCCTGCCGGCGATCGCCCACGATGCCTTCAATTTTCCCGCGCCGCTCGTGCCGGTGGGCAGTGACGGGCGCTTGTCCGTGTTGGAGCTTTTCCACGGTCCCACGGCTGCGTTCAAAGATTTCGGCGCGCGCTTTCTGGCGGCGTGCATGTCACGGCTGCGTAAGCCGGACCAACGGCCTTTGACGATTCTTGTAGCGACCTCGGGTGACACCGGCGGGGCAGTCGCCGCGGCTTTCCACGGTCGTCCCGGCATCGAGGTCGCCGTCCTCTTTCCGAAAGGCCTGGTGTCGCCGACCCAGGAGCGACAGCTCACCTGTTGGGGCGATAACGTAAAGTCTTTCGCGGTGCGCGGCACTTTCGATGACTGCCAACGCCTCGTGAAGCAGGCGTTCATGGATTCCGCACTGCGGGAGCAGACGGAGCTTTCCTCGGCTAATAGCATCAACCTCGGTCGGCTGCTGCCCCAGGCGGTTTACTACGCGGCGACGAGCCTGGCGATCTGGCGTCGCTACGGCGAGTTGGCCTCATTCGTCATCCCGAGCGGGAATCTCGG
>DATBCZ010000052.1:0-5452 GCA_036270175.1 Steroidobacteraceae bacterium
GGGCTGTGGCGCGCGCAAGCGTCGATTTGCCACAGCCCGACTCGCCGACAACACCCAGTGCTTCGCCGGCGCGGAGTTCAAGACTGACGTCATCGACAGCCCGAAGCATCGCCGGCCGCGCAAACCAGCCTCGAGGGACGGGAAACTGCACGCTCAGCCGCGAGATTGTCAGCGCGTTAACGTCAGAGCCTGCGCCGTTATGATGAGGGCTGGTCGCGGGCACGGGTGCCGGTACGTGGGCGCCCGTGGCTGGAGACAGTCCAACTCCGCCGGAGGCCGGCGGCACGCCAACCGCGGGGGCGCGAGCGCGGGCTTCCGCGTTGGGTCGCGCAGCGTCGGTCAGCGGCGCGCGTGCGTTCGCGGACGCATCTCCGGGCGCGTCCATCGCACCCGTCAACGCCACCGCGCGCAACAACCCCCGCGTATACGCATGCCGTGGCGCCTTCATCACCGCGCCGACCGTATCCAACTCCACAACCCGCCCGCCCTGCATCACTGCAACGCGATCAGCGACTCCGGCGACGGCGCCGAAATCATGCGTGATGAGCACCATCGCCATCCCGCGCGCGCGTTTCAACTCGGCGAGCAGCGAGAGGATCTGCGCCTGAATCGTCACATCCAACGCGGTGGTGGGTTCGTCTGCGATCAGCAACTCAGGATCGCAAGCCAACGCGATCGCGATCATCACCCGCTGACGCATTCCCCCCGACAACTCGTGAGGATATTGCGTCATCCGCCTGGACGCGTCCGAGACGTGCGCCTGTTGGAGAAGCCCCAGGGCCCGCGATCGGGCCTCGCGCCAAGACACGTTCAGGTGTCGAACAATGGGCTCAGCAACCTGATCGCCCACGACGAGATGTGGAGTCAGTGACGTCATCGGGTCCTGAAAGACCATCCCGATACGCGCACCCCGCACCCGATCCAATTCGGCGCCCCGTAGCGCGAGCAGATCAACCACCCCGGACTGCGCACCTGCGTTGGATCGCGCGCCTGCGCCGGATCGCGCGCTTACGCCGGATCGCGCCTCCGCGCCAGACGTCTCGCCACTCGCCCCGAAGCTGGCCCGCCCACTCACCCGCCCATTCGAAGCAAGCAACCCCATCGCCGCCAGAAACGCCTGACTTTTCCCCGCGCCGGATTCGCCCACGACGCCAACGCACTCACCCCGTGCGACGCTGAGCGCGAAGTCCTTAACCGCCGCAACCTCCCCGTCAGGAGTACTGAATGTGACGTTAAGGTCCTCGATACGAAGGACGGCGATCCCCGATGTAGCGGCTACGCGTGATGCCGCAGGGGTCCCCGATAGGCCAACGACGCTCAATGGGTTGCCCACACCGTCGTTGCCGTCGCCTTCAGCGGTCGCGGGGATCGAGTGCATCGCGAAGACCGTCACCCACGAGGTTGAAACATACGAGCAAAGTCACGAGAAACGCCGCCGGTACGAGCAGCATCCACGGGGCAGACTGCATCTCCTGCGCGCCGTCGTTGATGAGGCTGCCGAGACTCGCCAGTGGCTCCTGGACTCCGAGCCCCAGAAAACTCAGGAAGCTTTCAAACGTGATCATCTGCGGAATCGTGAGTGTCGCGTACACCGCAACGGGGCCGATGAGATTGGGCACGATGTGACGGGCGATGATTCCGGGCACGCCAACGCCCGTCGCGCGGGCTGCCTCGATAAACTCACGCCTTTTCAAACTCAACGTCTGGCCGCGCACGATACGCGCAGTCGTCAGCCATCCGACCGCGCCAATTGCGACTAGCAATACTGTGAGGCTGCCACGCGTAAAGAGAGTCGTCAGAATGATGACGATGAACAGGTACGGCAGTGAGTACAACACGTCGACGAAACGCATCATCCACTCGTCCGTGCGCCCGCCGACATACCCGGCGACGGAACCCCACGTAACGCCGATCACAAGACTCACCGCGCTGGCTAGGAGGCTAATCACCAGCGAAATACGCACCCCATGCAGCGTCCGCACGAACAGATCGCGCCCCAGCCGATCCGTGCCAAACCAGTGTGAGGCAACCGTACCCGGAGGAGCCGCCAGGTGTTGCCAGTCCAAAGTGTCTGCAGCGTACGGACTCAGCGCTGGCCCACACACTGCCACCACGGCAATCAACACGATCAGTGCCGACGCGACGAGCACCACCCGATTGTCACGCAAGCGGCGCCACGCGTCAGCCCAAAGACCGCGAGGCTCACCACCACCGTCGCCCCCGCGAGTGTCTCCGCCCCCCTCAGCACCTTGAAGGCCACGCCCCGCGCCGCCCACAGCCGATGGCACGCCAGCCGGCGACGCATACACCTCACTCATGACGCACAGTCGGATCCAGCCACCCATAAATCAGATCAGCAACGAGATTAAGGACCAGCGTGATCGCGCCGTAAACCGTAATCATTCCCATCACGAGCGTGTAGTCGCGGTTAATCGCACCTTGTACCAGATAGCGTCCCGTGCCCGGCAGACCAAATACTGTTTCGACAACAAGCGACCCCGTTACAACATACGCAGTAGCCGGCCCGAGATAACTCACCACAGGTAGCAGCGTCGGCCGCAGCGCGTGCCTCCAGAGCACTCGCAATTCCCCCAATCCACGCGCCCGCGCCGTTCTAACGTAATTTGCGCGAAGCACGTCGAGAAGGCTGCCGCGCGTGATGCGAGCAACATAGGAAATGACGGGCAACGCAAGGGTCAGCACCGGCAGGACCAGGTAGCGCGGCTCCCCCTCTTCCCACCCGGCGACCGGCAGCCAATGAAGGTAGAGCCCGAAGACAAGAGCGAACACCGGCCCCATGACGAAGCTCGGGAGTGCGATCCCGAATACGACGAGAGTGCCGACCCCGTAGTCCACCGCGGTATTTCTTCGCAGCGCAGCGGCGGCTCCCAGGGGGATACCCAGGAGCACGGCCAGCGCAATGGCCGCGGACCCGAGGGCCAAGCTCAGCGGCAGCCCCTGGGCAATCAGGTCACCGACACTGAAATCCCGGAGCTTGAAGGACGGCCCGAAATCGCCGTGCACCAACCCGGTCAGGTAGTGCCAATACTGCACGCCCAAAGGCTGATCCAAGCCGTACAAGCGGTCCAGATTTGCCCTGATCTGGGGCGGTAGCGCCTGCTCCTGGTCGAACGGGCCACCGGGCGCTAATCGAACAATGAAGAATGAGGCGCTCACGATGCAGAACAAAGTGGGAAAAATACCGACCAGGCGGCGCATTGCGTATCGCGGCAGAAAGGGACTTTTCACGTTTTCTGCGCCTATCGGAATTCGTGGGCGAATAACGGCCAAATTACGTTGATGACCGTTGCGCGGTGACCGTAACAATTCCTAAACTGGTGCACTTGGTCGGATTTCATTACGAGTATTAAAAGCTGATCCATGGAATCGACTCGCCCCATTCGCGCCCTGGTGCGCGGCCTCGATGCTCTCATGATGCTGAATATGCGCAACGGCGCTACGGTCTCCGAGATTGCCCAGCAGATCCGGTTACCGCGTACGACGACGTATCGCATCCTCGAGACTCTCACTCACGCCGGTTACGTCTACCGCGATCCAGCGGACGACCGATACCGACTCACTATCATGGTCCATCGGCTCGCCGATGGGTTCGACGATGATGCCTGGGTGACGCAGATCGCGCGCCCGTGTATCGACGAGCTCGGTACCGACGTGCTCTGGCCTGTCGCCATCGCATCGCTTTCGGGCACTCAGATGCTCGTGCGTGAAACTACGGATCATCGTAGTCCGCTGGCTGTCGATCGCATATCGCCAGGGATGCGGCTTCCGCTGTTGTCGACGGCCGCAGGCCGAGCCCACCTGGCATTCTGTCCGGCGCTGCAACGCGAGTCGCTGCTGGAGATCCTGCGTCGGTCGACCCACGAGTCCGACAAACTGGCGCACAACCGGACGGAGCTGGACAAGATTCTCGAGGAGACCCGAGCACGCGGCTACTCGAGCGCGGTTCATCCGCGGCGGGTCTCGGACGAGATCACCATGGCTGTACCCGTCCTTCTCGAGGACACCGTTCTGGGCGCCGTCGTGATTCGCTTTGCGGAGAAGGCGGTCCCTTTCAAGGTGGCCGTCGAGCGGTTCGTGCCGAAGTTGCGCGAGGCGGCGCAGAAGATCCGGCAGACCTTCACCGAGCAACAGCGCAACCCGCCCTACAGACACTCGCAACCCGCGCAGCTCGGCTGACAAGCCCCGCTGCGCAGGCCGCGCGGTTGCGACTGAAAAAAGCTAGGCGGGCGGCCACGCTCCCTACGCTCTAGGCCGTGGCTGGAACCTCGGGTCGCTGCAAGCGGCCACGTCCCGCTATACTTGGCGTTCCAGCCCCGCCAGGGGCCTCTCCAGAGAGCTAGGGGTCAATGAAACGCATCCTCGTCGGCATCAAGCGTGTCGTGGATTACAACGTACGCATCCGCGTCAAACCTGACGGCAGCGGCGTCATCACCGACGGGGTGAAGATGAGCATCAACCCGTTCGACGAGATAGCCCTGGAAGAGGCGCTGCGGATCAAGGAGCGAGGTGGCGCTGAAGAGGTCGTTGTCGCGACGGTAGGACCGGCCGATTGCCAGCAGCAACTTCGCACCGCCCTGGCCATGGGTGCGGATCGCGCGTTGCACGTGCAGGCGGACGGCGTAGTCGAGCCGCTCACCGCGGCCCGCGCGCTGTTGAAGCTGGTAGAGAAAGAGCAGCCGATGATGGTCATCCTCGGTAAACAGGCCATCGATGACGACAACAGCCAGACCGGGCAGATGCTGGCGGCTCTGTGGAATCGTCCGCAGGCCACCTTCGCCTCGAAGGTCGAACTGTCCGAAGGTACAGCCCGCGTGACTCGCGAAGTCGACGCAGGGCTGGAGACGCTCGAGGTGGACCTGCCCGCGGTGATCACCACCGACCTGCGCTTGAACGAGCCGCGGTATGTGAAGCTGCCCGACATCATGAAGGCGAAGAAGAAGCCCCTCGAGACCCTCACGTTGAGCGCGCTCGGCGTCGAGCAAAAGCAGCGGCTGAAACTAGTGAAATTCGAGCCACCGCCGCAGCGTCAAAAAGGTATCCGGGTCAAAGACGCCGCCGAACTGGTGGACGCGCTGAGAAAGAAAGGCTTGGTTAAATAGAGCCTTCCCCCGGCGCGCAGCGCCGCTAAATGTAGCGGGTCGCTTCGACCCGCAGGAAAGTTGGGCCGCAGGCCCTGAGAACATAAATGAGCAGCAAAGTTTTGATCGTCGCTGAGCACGATGGCACGAAGCTCAATCCCAGCACCGCCAAGTGCGTGACCTGCGCTCGCGGCATTGCCGGCGCTGAAATTACCGTTGTGGTTTGCGCGGCGGAGGCCGCGGCAGTTGCCGCGCAAGCAGCGCAGCTGACCGGTGTTACTCGCGTACTGACGGTTGAGAACCCGGCGAATGTCCACCAGCTCTCGGCCACAATCGCGCCGCAGATCGTGGCC
>DATBCZ010000053.1:0-22141 GCA_036270175.1 Steroidobacteraceae bacterium
CCGAACGCATGCGCGAGATCGATGATCGTGGCCACGAGCGTACCGCTTTTGCGGTCATCGGGGAGACGGCGGGTGAAGACACGATCGATCTTGAGCGTGTCGATGGGCAGCTCGGAGAGTCGGGCGAGGGAAGAATAGCCAGTACCGAAATCGTCAATGGCGATCCGGATGCCCGCCGTGCGCATCGAGCGCAGGGCCCGCACGCACGACGAAGAGTCGCCCAGCAGCGCGCCCTCGGTCACTTCTATATCGATGCCCCACCCGGCACCGTCAGCCAGCGCGCCAACGGCCAGCACGACCTCGTGTTCGAAGCCGGGCCGCCGCAATTCGCTCGGTGAAATATTTACGGCCACTCTGACAGGAGGCAACCCCGCCCGGCGCCAGTCCCGGCAATCCGACGCCGCCCTGTTCAGGGCCCACGCGCCGATGGCTGGCATCAAACCCGCCGACTCCAGAATGGGCAGAAAACCGGCGGGCGCCATCAGGCCGCGCTCCGGGTCCCGCCAGCGCAGCAGCGCTTCGGCGCTTTCGATCCTGCCATCGCGCAGACGGATCTTGGGCTGGTAGTGCAGCTCGAACTGGTCGGTGCCTAACGCCGCGCGCAACCGATGCTCCATTCTCACTCGCGCGGCCAACGCCGAATTCATCTCGAGGCGGTGATGTAGGTAGGGCTCACCCGAAGTCTTCGCCTCTTTCAGCGCTGCTTCCGCGTTCTGAACGAGTTGGTTCGGCTCGCGCCCGTTGTCCGGATAAAATGCGAAGCCGCACTTCACCGTCACTGCAATTTCACGGTCGTCGACCACGTACGGCTGCTCGAACACCCGGATTACGTCCCGGTGGATCTCGTGCATGTCACTGTCAGCGTTCCATTCCAGCGGGAAGACGTGCACGAACGTGCCGCCTCCCAGGTGAGCCAGACTCTCCGTGTCCGGATATTGAGTCTTCAACCGGCCGGCAACCGACTGCAACAGCCGGTCGCCCGTGGGACGCCCGAAAGAATCGTTGGTCACACTCAGATGATCGATATCGAACACCACCACCGCGAGCCGGGGCGGCCGCTCGGTCCCCCGTACCAGGCGCCTGTCGAGGCGCTCACACAACAACGCACGGTTGGGGAGGCCCGTGAGCCGATCGAAAAAATTCAGGAAGTGGACCGCGTCCTGCTTCTCGAGGTACTGCATGGCGAACGAGAGGCTGCCTGCGACTTCGTTGAGCAGCTGCAACTCGTCAGGACCCATGAGGCCGGACTCGGCCCCGCCGACCATGAACGCACCGATCGTTGTCTGATCAACACGCAGCGGCAGACAAGCCAGCGAGCGGATCCCGCACGTAAGCAACTCCTCCCTGCCGGCAACAGGGAGCGTCGTCGCCAGGAGATCGTCGCACACGACCGCTTCACCAGTGCGCATGACCCGACCCGTGAGACTCGTGTCCGCCCCTTCCGAAGAGGCCACCAAAATCTCCTTCGGGGGACCGTCGAGAGGCACACCACCGGACGCGACGGACCGCGCCGTCCGCGTCACCGGATCGATCGTCGCGATCATGGCGACGGAGTAGCCACCGAGCTCGTTTGCAAGCCGACAAGCCTCGTTCAGAAATGTGCTCCGATCCGCCGTCCTCAGCACAGCCGCGTTGATTGCCGACAGCATCTGCAGAGCGCCGGTCACGCGTTGCGCGCGACGCTCGGCTATCCGGCTCGCTCGGCGCAACTCCGCCTCCGCGAGCGCGCGCTTCACGGCGGGCACGAGCCGCATCGGATTCGATTTCAACACGTAGTCGACCGCCCCGCGCCGCAGAGCCTCGATAGCGCGCTCTTCTCCAATCGTCCCTGACAGGAAAATGAAGGGTACGTCCGGAGCCACCTGGGCCGCGGTGGCCAACGCGGCCATGCCGTCGAAGCCCGGCAGACTGAAATCCGACAGAATGAAATTCGGGGTGCGCTCCTGCAACGCCGCCCGGAGCTCGTCCTCGCGCGTCACGATGCGGTAGCGGCAGTTAAATCCGCCTTGCGTGAGGCGCCAGATTGCAAGCTCGGCGTCGGGCATCGAGTCCTCGATCATCAGGACATCGAGATCGAAGTGCTCCGGATCCTTGGGTGCTAGTACGTTCGCGTTCATCGCCAACCGTCCCGCTTACGCCCCCGTGGCTGTGGCCGTGATCAGCGGCAGGCTGAAGTAAAACGTTGCGCCCTGCTGCGGCATGCTCTCAGCCCAGGTCCTTCCCCCGTGGCGACGCACAATCCGGTGCACGATGGATAATCCAATCCCCGTCCCCTCGAAGTCGTTCTGCGAATGGAGGCGTTGAAACACTCCAAACAGACGATCCGCGTACTGCATGTCGAATCCCACTCCATTGTCCCTTACAAAGTACACCTGCTCGGCAGGTTCGCGCAAAGCGCCGATCTCGATATGTGCGTGGGCCCGGCGCGCCGTGAACTTGAGCGCATTCGAGATCAGGTTCGTCAAGACCTGCTCGAACAACGGGCCGTCGGCCAAGCAATCGGGCAACTCGCCGATCTGCAGCTGCACGCTGCGGCCCTGCAATTGGTCCTGGAAGTTGGCCACGACGCGGCGAACGAGCGCGCTCATCTGGACAGTGCGCGTCTGCAGCGGCTGGCGACTGAAGCGCCCGAATCGCAGCAGGGCCTCGATGAGCTGATTCATATTGGCGGCGCCGGCCCGGACCTTGTCCAGAATGCGGCGGCCTTCCGGGGGTACGCCGGCACCGAACTCATCGAGGTACATCTGACAAAACCCATCGACGGCGCGCAACGGCGCGCGTAGATCGTGCGAAACCGAATACGAGAAGGCTTCGAGATCGGCGTTGGCCGCCTGGAGCTCCTGGGTTCTGTCGTGCACCCGCTGTTCGAGCTCATGATTCAGCGTACGGAGTTGGGTCAGGAGAGACGCTGCCTCGAAGGCCGCGGCCGCGGTGCTGGCCAGAATGTCCAGCGCCTTGATCTGTCCCGGGGTCAGGCGTCGTTGTGTCGCCTGCGAGCTGAACCTGAGAATGCCATAGAAGTTACCGCCGGCCACGATCGGCAGCGCAACTCCCGTCTGCTCACCCGGGAAGGGCGGCGAGAAGACCGCCCCGGGGGCATCGCCCGCGCTCCACGCCGACAACTGCTCGCGCGCGGTCGCGATCCAGCGCACGATCGGCGCGTCGATCGGAAGGCGTTCTCCCACCGGCCAGTGAGTGCCAACTCCGTCCATCCCAACGACTCTCAGTTCACGACCCTCCTCGGTCGGCACCAGTATACTAACCGCGCCGGCATCGCTCTGCCGGGCCGCAGCCGCGACCGTCCGCTGCACGATCTCGTCATGAGACAGACCCAGTGTGATCGCCCGTGACAGCTCGTAGATAGAGACGGCCTCACGCAATTGGATGTTTTCCGTTTGCAGGCGGCGTGTCGCGAGGGCACGCGTGAGCACCGGCAAGAGGTTATCGAGCCGGAACGGCTTGAGAACATAATCCTGTGCTCCATCGCGCAATGCCTTCACGGCCGTGTCGATAGTGCCGTGTCCGGTCATCACGATTCCGGCCAGGTCGCGGTCGATTTCAAGGGCCGAGCGCAGTAAGGCGATGCCGTCCATCTCCGGCATCATCAGATCGGTGAGCAGGAGATCGAACTGCCGCTCGCGCAACTTCGCGAGAGCCTCGCGGGCAGAGGTGAACCCGGTGGTTGCATACCCTTCCGTCTCGAGCGTGTTGCACAGAGCCGTCATCAACGCCGTTTCATCATCCACGATGAGCAGGCGCGCAATGGGTGAGCTGTTCACGAAACCTCCTGGTGGATATCGGGCTGCCCTGACTTGCCAGCCAACTCGGCTAGGGCCACGCGCAGCTCGGCGAGCTTGGGTGGCTTACTCAACACCCGGTCGACAAAGGGTGGAATGTCGTTCTCCGCCAGCAGCCGCCGACCCCAACCAGTGAGCATGATGACCGCCACGGACGGCGCTGCCGCCTTCACCGCGGCGGCCACTTTGCGACCATCTACATAGGGCATGCCAAGATCGGTAATAACGAGTGAGAACGGATTCCCACGTTGCTGTGCAGCGAGGAAGGTGTCGATGCCGTGCTGACCGCCGTCGGCCACCGCGATGACATGGCCGTCGCCCTCGAGAATGTCCCGCAGGGATTTGACCAACAGGGGATCGTCGTCAACGAGGAGAATCCGCAGGCGCCGCACTGGCTGCAGCCGCGCGGCGGTCTGCTCGGGGTCCACCAGCTGCGCCTGCGCAGTACCAAACAGCACACGCACGGTTGTTCCCTTGCCAACGACGCTGTCGATTTCCAGCTCGGCACTGTGACGTTGAATCATTCCATAAACCATGGCGAGGCCGAGCCCGGTGCCCCGCTCGCCCTTGGTCGTATAGAACGGCTCGAGGCAGCGGCGGCGCGTCTCATCATCCATACCCACTCCGGTATCGGACACCTCGACGTGCACGTATGAATTCGATTCACCTTCCGGGGGACTTTGCGAGGACGCACAGCGGGTGCGCAGCGTCAGCGTCCCGCCCTCGGGCATCGCATCGGCGGCGTTGAAGACGAGATTGGTGAGCGCATCTCGAATCTCCACTTCCGAACCCATGATATCCGGCAGCTCAGCGGCCAACTCGGTTTGCAGCCGGATGACGATTCCCTGCTGCAGAGGTACGTCGCTCCACCGCGCCCGGGTCAGCTCGATGACGTGTGCGATCATGCGGTTGAGATCGACACGGGCCAAGGTCAATTCGGGCTCGCGCTGGCGGTAAAACTCTCGCATGCGCGCCACGGTTTCCGCCACATCCTCGATGGCGCGTTGAATGGTGGAGAGGTAGTTGCGTGCACGGTCGCTCAGACCGGGCTCCCGCTCGAGCAGGGACTCGGTGTACAGCGCGATGGGCGAAATGGCATTGTTGATATCGTGCGCGATGCCACTGGCCATCTGGCCGAGCGCCCGCAGCCGCTCCTGTTGCATGACGGCCTGCTGCGACTGGTGCAAGTCATCGTAGGCCCGTTGCAGAGCCTCGTATAGTTGCGCCTGGTGGGCCGCCAGCGCCACGTGTTCGCTCAAGTGCCGTAGAAACTCGCATTCGGCGCTGCTGAATGCCTCGGCGGCCGCGCGCGCCACGACCAATACACCGAACACCCGGTTCTCGACGAGCAGCGGCGCGAGCACGAGAGAGTGCAGTCCCGCGCTCGCGAAACGCTGTGGAAATGGAAACGAGACTCCCCTGACATCCGGCTCATAGACGAGCTGGCCGCCCACGCACCGCGCCAGACCGTTCGCGTCGATCGGCAGGGTGTCCTGCTCCGCGAACACGAGATCACCCGCGCGCCCGCGGCTGCGCGCTCCGATCGTGGCGATCGATAGGGAGCCGGCGTCAGCGTCGTACAGGCACAGGCAGCCGAAGTCGATGGCCAACTCGTCCTCCAGGCTCCGCAACACGACTTGAAAGATACTCGACAAGTCCTGCCGCTCGCCGATAGCGCGCGTAATTCTCTGCAGAAGATCGAGGCGGCCCAGCTGCCTCTGCAGTTTTCCCTGCGTCTCCCCGATCCGTGTCAACATGCGATTGAACGCTTCCGTCAGCAGACCGAGCTCGTGACCTTCCGGCTGCGGTGCCCGCACGGCGTAGTCGTCGTTCTTCGATATCGCACTGACGGTCTCCGTGAGCGCGAGAATAGGCCGCGAGATCTGTCTTTGCAGGCGCATCGACAGCAGGTACGCGACCAGGCAGGCGAGTGCCAGCACCAGCCCCGCAATCAGGCTGAAGCTGCGGAAGCGCTCGTAGATGGCGCCCATGTCTGACTTCAGGTACAGGCTGCCCATGCGGCGGTCCCCCTGTACCACCGGTTGCACTCCGATCAGATGGCCTTGCTCGAAGCGATAGCCGTCCTGGACAGCCAGGGCAGCGGGAAGAGCCGCGTCCGTGGCCGGATATGAAGCGAACAGCTTGCCCGAGCGCGTATACAGTCCTGCAGCGACTACGTGGCTCTCCGCTCTAAAGGCCGAAAGCACTTCGCGCGCGTCGTCCGCGTTATCGAAAGCGAGCGCCGCTGTGCTGTTTGCCGCGATCGCGGCCCCAAGTGTCCCGAGGTTACGCAGCGTGGACTGGCGATATGTCAAGAAATCATAAGCAAAGAAGGCCAGGGCGGTCGTCAGCATCGCGGCACCGCTGGTCAACAGGAGCGCCGTTATCAGGGTCCGTCGGATGGGTCGCGAGCGGTGCGGCATTCGGCTAGCCCTCCCCTGCGCCGACGATCTCGGCGGGTCGCAGCAGCTTCGAGCTGATGGTCAGGTTGCCGGCCTTCGCCGCGGCCACGTTGATCCGCAGGCGGATCCTGTTGTTCTCATTGACGAGCTGAATCATGACACCGCGCTGTCCGGCAGGATCGGCATCGCCTACCGTCAGGATGCTGCGACCCTTGAGCGCCATCAGGATCTCATCCAGGTGTCCGCCCTCGTTGCCCCCGATGAACAGGATGTTGCAATTGTGGATCTCCTCCACGCTTCGATAGCGCTCAACGACCAGGGGCCGCTTGTTGACCGTCTCGCCGCGTACGACGTCGTCCAGTTGGGAGCCGAATGGGTCCTGGCCGAGAATGCCGATGACGAACGGCGCGTCCGGGCGCGGGAAGGCTTCGGCTGGCCAGTCGACGAACTGCGCGAAGTTGAAGAGGAAGACCGCCTTGACCTGGTATTCCGAGGGCGCCGCGAGAGCGCGGCCGGATCCGGTCGCCAACACGGCCAGCACCAGCCACAGGCACGGCCAGGTTAGCCAGACCCGTGGCCTCAATAGCGCCACGCGATCTTCCCATAGACACTGCGCTGGATCTGGACAGTCGTCGGGCTCGGGTAGCCGTATTCCACGTGGTGCGCGTGTAGCAGGTTCTGCCCGACGACCGAGAGCTCGAGGCCCTGGGTGGCTTGCCAGGCCAGGCGCGTATCCACTTCGAAATAGGAAGGGACAGTACCTGGCAACGCACCGTTGTTGGTACGCAGTGTATCGACCCAGCGCAGCGCTGCATCGAGATTCATTCGCCAAGGCAGATTCAGCGCCGAGCGGATGGAGAACTGATGCTTGGGATCAGCGGTTTCGTTCAGCCCGTTGGTGAGATCGAACTGGCCGGGCTTGACGCGGATATTCTCTTTGAGAAGATTGTACCCGGCGTGCAATGACCAGTTCTCGAGCACCTGGTAATTGGCGCTGAGCTCCATGCCCCAGGTGTGGCCTTCCAGGTTATTCTGGAAGTAGAGGGGCAGGATGGTGGCAGGAGTGAAGCTGACGCTGCGCACGTCGCTGTAGACGTTGTAAAAAGTAGAAACCGAGCCGGTGACCCGCGAGCCGAGCCCCCCGTGATAACCGAGCTCGTACGCCGTCACATACTCCGACCCGAAACTGTTGCTGCCTTCGAGAAGGACCGGCGCCGGCGGCACGGGCTGTTCGAAATTGCGGTCGATCCGCGACGGCGTACGCACGGCACGTGAGATCGCTGACCAGAGCGCCTGCCCGGTCGCGAGGCTCCACTCGAGGCGCACGTTGGGCTCGTATTCAAACCCAGTGTAATCGTTATGCTCGAGCTTGGAACCGACGGTCGCGGACCAGTCGTGGCCCAGCAGGAATTCGTCCTGCACGAATGCGCTATAGAGACTCTGGTTGAAAACGGCGGGAAAGAAACCTATCCCGGGAGCGTTGCGGACCACGTCGTGCGTGTAACGATAGCCGACACCCCACACAATGTGATTGCGCGTGCCGAGCGCGAAGCGGTGTTGAAAGTCGGTATCGAGGGTCGTGAGGTCGTCCCTCAGGAATCCGGCAGGTGCGAGCTCGAAGATGCCACCCAGGTAGACGGGGGCAATCGGATCGACCAGGTGGGTCCGGTCGTAGTATGACTGCAGGCTCAGGTCCGACTCGTCCGAAAACACGTGCGTCCAGTGGCCGACGATGTTACCACCGCCGGCTTCCCCCGCTCCCACTCCCCCCGTGTCCACGTTTTCGTGGCCGTCATAGAAGTCACCGTGGAGACTGAGTGCATCCTGCGCCGAGACCTGGGAATCCAGGCGGAAGCCGCCCCGCTCCTGGTGCCACGAGTCTGGCGCACGACTGCCGTCCGTGTACAGTTCGTCGGCGCGGTCGAAGTACTTGCCGTAAACGCGAAAATCAACGATGGAACCGAGCGTACCGCCGTATCGCGCTCCGCCGAATTCCTCGAGTTGGTTCCCGCCGCCGGCCTCGGCGTAGAGCCCCTTGGTATCGGCGGCGCTCTTGGTGATGATGTTGATCACACCGTTTACAGCGTTCGCTCCCCACAACGTGCCGCCGGGACCGCTGATCACCTCGATACGATCGATATCCTCGAGAAGGTAGTCCTGCGCATCCCAGAAGACGCCCGAATAAAGCGGCGTATACACCGTCCGCCCGTCGATCATGACGAGCAGCTTGTTACCGAGCGCCGTATTGAATCCGCGCGCTGAAATCGCCCAATCGTGAGAATTCTTCTGCGCGACCTCCAGGTTGTCCGCGAGCCGCAGCGCTTCCGGGAGACTGGTCGCGCCCGAGCGCCGGATCTGCTCCTGGGTGATGACCTGGATCGCCGCTGCCGCCTGCAGTAGCTTCTCGGGATGCCGCGCCACCGAGGTCACCTCGATGTTCATCAGCTCTTCCACGGACAGCTGTTTCAGATCGCCGGTAGAGGGTGCGTCGGCGTGGGCGATGCCGGCTACGGTTGACGCACAGAGAGCTGCGAACACGAGGGAGAGACGCGCAAGGTGTAGGGTCACCGCCGATCCTTTTCAGCTTCGATCCGTGACCGGGGTGGACCGGAATCCCGGGCGGCGTACCTTCTTGTTCAAGTTAGAACGCCAACTGCCTGTTGCAACACAATGGAGGAGAGGAGGCTCTCCATGTCATGTTATGCAAAGTAGCCGGCCGGGAACTG
The DNA here is from genome assembly GCA_036270175.1 of Steroidobacteraceae bacterium. Lineage (GTDB taxonomy): Bacteria > Pseudomonadota > Gammaproteobacteria > Steroidobacterales > Steroidobacteraceae > 13-2-20CM-66-19. Next base: position 8,926 of record DATBCZ010000053.1, read on the forward strand.
TGCGTCGGTTCTCAACGACACAACCTGTCGCCCGCTGGCGGAGGATTTCGCGATGAAGAATATTTTATGACGCAGGGCAGCAGGCGTAGCGCTGTGCCGCCGAACGGATCGCGACCCTACTCTTTGTCAGAACCCATCTGCGACTGACAATAGTTCTCAATGCCAATGCGCTGGATGAGGTCGAGTTGGGTCTCGAGGAAATCGATGTGCTCTTCCTCGGATTCGAGAATGGACTCGAACAGCTCACGGGACACGAAATCGCCCTGTGACTCGCTGTCGACGATGGCGGCCTTGAGCTCGACGTGTGCACTCATCTCGAGCTTCAGATCGCACTCGATACATTCCTTGACGTTCTCACCGATGAGAAGCTTGCCGAGGTCCTGCAGATTGGGCAGGCCGTCCAGAAACAGGATGCGCTGGATGAGACGGTCGGCGTGCTTCATCTCATCGATAGACTCGTCCTTCTCATGCTCCTCCAGGCGGTCCAGGCCCCAGTGCCCGAACATCCGCGCATGCAGGAAATACTGATTGATCGCCGTGAGCTCGTTCTTCAGCACGACGTTCAGATGCTGCAGTATTCTGGGATCGCCCTTCATGCGCACCGCTCCGGTAGGGTTATTGTTAACGGGCGATCTTGGGGGAAGGCCGACGGGCGCGCAACACGCATACGCGCGTTACGCGACGGAGCCAGCGGCGAACGTTACGCGGCGGAGCGCTGTGTGCGCGCCAGGAGGTGCTCGGAGACGACCTTGCTGGCGGTATCTTCGCAGCGGCCGCAGCAAGCGCCAACGGGAAGCTGGCACTGCACTTCGAAAAGGGAGCGCGCGCCGTGGTCGACGGCATCGCGAATTTGACGGTCACTTACTGCGTTGCAGATGCAGACGTACATCTCAGCCCCTCGTCAGTCCCAGCCGCCATAGCGGCCTCTCATGGGGTGTATACTATTGCGAATAAGAATGATTGTCAATTGCATTGGCCACAGCCGGCCCTCGGCCGGGGCGCTACGCCCCCGCTAGGACCGACGCCAGGTCGACTTACCGCCAGGCTTGTCCTCGACAATCACGCCCGCCGCCGCGAGCAGATCGCGAATGCGATCGGACTCCGCGAAGTCCTTCGCCTTACGAGCCGCGATGCGCGCCTCGATGAGAGCATCCACATCCGCGTCGCTGAGCCCGGCGCCCGCACTGGAAGCACTCAAACCACTGTCCCCGCCCGAGCCGACGGGGGCCTCGCCCTGAAGCTCCGGCATCGCCGGCTTCGCCAACCGGAACCACTGCTCCGGCTCGAGAGTGACAATCCCCAGCACATCGGCCAGCGACCGCAGCTCCGCACTCAACGCGGCCGCCTTGCGCTCCTTCCCGGTGTCCTTCGCCAGGTTGATCTCGCGAGTCATCCTCTGCAGCACCGCGATAGCCTCCGGAGTGTTGAGATCATCGTCCATGACTTCTCGGAAGCGCTCCGTGAACTCGGTCGCGACGGCCGGGACCTGCGGTACGTCGCGCAACGCCGTGTAAATACCGCGGAGAGCGGCGTCCGCCTGCTCGAGTTGATCCAGTGAGTAGTTGATCGGACCCCGGTAGTGGCTCATCAGAAAAAAGAACCGCAATACTTCCGGATGCCGCAGCGTCTTCAACACCTCGCTCACGGTGAAAAAGTTGCCGAGGGATTTCGACATCTTCTCGTTGTCGACATTGACGAACCCATTGTGGATCCACAGGTTCGCAAACTTGTCGCCGGTGGCGGCGCACGACTGTGCGATCTCGTTCTCGTGGTGGGGGAACTTCAGATCCATCCCGCCGCCGTGGATATCGAAATGCGTTCCTAACAGGGCCGCGGACATCGCCGAGCACTCGATGTGCCAGCCGGGACGCCCGGGACCCCAGGGCGACTCCCAGGAGGGCTCGCCGGGCTTGGCATGTTTCCAGAGCACAAAGTCGAGCGGATCGCGCTTGAACTCGTCGACTTCGATCCGCGCTCCGGCGCGCAGATCCGCAAGGTGTTTGCCCGAGAGCTTGCCGTATCCCTCGAACTTCGCGACGGCATACATGACGTCGCCGTTCGCGGCGGCATACGCATAGTCTTTCTCGATCAACGTCGAGATCAAGGCAATCATGCCAGGCACATGCTGCGTCGCCCGTGGCTCATGATCCGGACGCGCGATCGCTAGTTTCGCGCAGTCCTCGTTGATAGACGCGATAACACGCTCGGTTAGCGCCCCGATCGGCTCGCCGTTCTCGGCCGCGCGCCTGATGATCTTGTCGTCGATGTCGGTGATGTTACGAACATACGTCACCACATAGTCGCGGTAGCGCAGGTAGCGACTCACGATATCGAACACGGTCATCATGCGGGCATGACCGATGTGCAACGAGTCGTAGACCGTCATGCCACACACATACATCCCGACGTGGCCCGGCCTGATCGGTTGGAGTTCCTGTTTTTCGCCCGTGAGCGAGTTGTGAATACGAATCATAAAATAACAATCAGGTGAAGCGTGCCAATCTCTCGCGCGCCTTGCCCGGCGGCATGGCTTTCAACAGCGGCGCGAGCTCCGGTCCGTGAGCGCGCCCCGTCAGGGCCACACGGAGCGGCATATATAATTCTGCGCCTTTCCTTCCCGTAGCCGCCTTGACGGCTCCCGTGATGGCCTTGAGGTCATTGCCACTCGCCGCGGCAGCGCCCGCAGCGGCGGCGAAATAGTCCGAGCCGGCATCGCGAATGACCTGCTCTTCCGGGGGCGCCAGGGCAAGCGGTCCTCCGAAAACGACGTCGACCCACGGCCGCGCATCCTCCGGAAGCACAACATTCGGCAACACCGCGGCAAGGAACGCAGTTACAGCGCTCTCGTCGAGGCTCGCCGGAATAATGGAGCCCAGCCAACGGCGCGCAACTTCGGTGGGTAACCGGTGCGCGGCCTCCTTCTGCCAGACATTCAACTGTTGCACATCGAAGCGCGCCGGCGCACGACCGAGATGGGTGGGATCGAAGGCACGCGCCATCTCATCCAGTGTCAGAAAGCCATGCTCCGGACTCGAATGCCCCAGCCGGAACAGGTGATTCGTCAGTGCCTCGGGTAGATAGCCCCGTTCCCGAAACTCACGGACGCTGGTCGCTCCCAGCCTCTTGGAGAGCGGCCCACCGTCCATCCCGAGGATGAGAGAGATGTGTCCATAGCTCGGTGCCTTCAAGCCGAGCGCCTCGAGGATGAGAAGCTGCCGCGGCGTATTAGTGAGGTGGTCCTCGCCACGCAATACCTGCGTTACGCCCATGGACGCATCATCCACCGCGTTACTGAAGAAGAACGCCGCGGACCCGTCGGCCCGCCGGATCACGAAGTCGCCGATGTCATCCGACAGAAAGCTTTGCGGACCGTGCACGAAGTCCGCGAATTCAATGCGGCGGCCGAGCGGAACGTGGAATCGCATCGACGGCGTGATCCCCTGCGCTCGTTTCTGCTCGCGCTGCGCCGGCGAAAGATTCCTGCACGTGCCCGCGTACCTGGGCGGCTTGCCCGCGGCGAGCTGCGCTTTACGCGATATCTCGAGCTCCAGCGGCGAGCAGTAGCAGGGATAGACGGTCCCGTTCCGCTCCAATACCTCGAAATAGCGGGCATACAGCGCCGTACGCTGCGACTGGCGATACGGGCCGTACTCGTCCTCTTTATCCGGACCCGCGTCCCAATCGAGTCCCAACCAGCGCAGGTCCTCGAGAACGGCCGTGGTGTGCTCCTCGCGGCTACGCTCGCTGTCCGTGTCCTCGATGCGCAAGAGAAAGCGCTCACCCAAATGCCGTGCCAGCAAAAAGCTAAATAACGCCGTACGCGCGTTACCGAGATGCACCTCTCCCGAAGGGCTCGGCGCAAACCGGGTCGCCCCGCGCCCACCGAACGCTCCCCCGCCTGAACTGTCCATTCCGCTCATGAGCGCAATGTTATCCGTAAATACGGCGGCGGGGCGCTCCCCGTATTGCTTGGCGACGTGCGAACATTAGAATTCGCGGCCGGCGACGAACCCGACGACCGGCACCACGACGGAGGATTGATGCATACCCAGCCCCGGAATCGGACTACGGCCCGACTCACACCCTTTGGCCTACTGAGCCGCACGCTGCTGGTCGCTGCGGCTGCATTGGTCCTGCTGGCGCAGCCGGCGGCCCGCGCTGTCGAGCCGTCGCAGCTGGTGAGAGTCACGACCAGCATGGGCGATTTCGTGATCGAGCTGCTGCCCGACCGTGCGCCGCTCACCTGCACGAATTTCCTGCGCTACGTGAAAGAGGGCTATTACACCGGGACGCTCATCCATCGCGTCGTCGCAAACTTCGTGATCCAGGGCGGTGGGCACGACGCCACCACCTACCAGCTCAAGCCTGTGCACGAGGCCATTTTCAACGAGTCGGGCAACGGCCTGCAGAACAAGCGCACCATGGTGGGATTGGCCCGCGGCGACGCACCTCACTCGGGTAATGCGCAGATTTACATCAACCTCGTCGATAACCCCGATCTCGATCCGCTGCCGACACGCTGGGGCTACGCGGTGTTCGGTCGAGTCGTGCAGGGGATGGACGTCGTCGAGCGGATCGGCGTCACCGCCACCGGAAGCTTCGGACCCTTCAAATCCGACGCGCCCCTCAAGCCGGTGGTCATCCAGAAGATCGAGGTAATCGACGCGGCCTCCGCGGCACCCAACGCCCCTCCGGCCGCGACGCCGACGGCACCGCCGCCTGCCGACGCGATACTTTCGCCAAAGTAATGAGTCGGCTGTTCGTTTCGGACGTGCACCTGGATGCCAGCGCCCCGGCCGCGATCGAGCAGTTTCTAAGTTTTCTCGACACGCACGCAAAGAACGCCGAGGCGGTTTACATCCTCGGCGATCTGTTCGAGGTGTGGATCGGAGATGACGAAGCGGACGCCGACAAGAAAGTGGTCGCTGCGGCGCTGCGAGCACTGACCACGCGCGGTGTCGCGTGCTTCGTACTCCACGGCAACCGAGACTTTCTCCTCGGCCGTGGATTCTGTGACGCGACGGGATGCCGGCTGCTGCCAGACCCGGTGGTGGCGGAATTCGATGGTGAGCGCGTCCTGCTCACTCATGGTGATGCGCTTTGTGTCGACGACCACTCCTACCAGGAGTTGCGCAGTGTCGTGCGAACCGCGCCCTGGCAGCGCCGTTTCCTGGCTCTTCCGCTGTCGGATCGTGAGCTACTCGCGAATCAGGCACGCGCGGGCAGCCGTCAGCATACCTCCCGGACCATTCCGAAAATCATGGATGTGAATTCGGACGCGGTCGCGCAAGCCTTTCGTGTCGCGGGAGTCCGCCGGATGATCCACGGACATACCCACCGGCCTGGCATACATGACACGGTGATAGATGGCACCCCGGCACAGCGCATCGTGCTCGGTGCGTGGTACGAACAAGGAAGTTATTTAGTGTACGAGCGCGGGACCTACGAGCTCCGCGAGTTAGCCCGGGCGGCGAGCCCGGAGCCTGCGTGACCAACCTGGACGGCGAGAGCTTCGCAACGGTCGCGTAACGACGCCGAGCACGCGGCATAGGCCATTTCGAGCCGAACGCTCAGAGACGCGGGGATTGTCACCGGCGTACGCAGCTCGCGCGCGGTGTTGCTGACTCGTCCCGTTGTTATCGCCTCGCTCGGGTCGCCAAAACCGCCCTCGCCCGTGTGCGCGAAGCGCCGATAGTCGGACCGCAAGGGCTCGTTCAGATCCAGCAGGCCGCCGATGCCTTGCAGAACATCACCCGTTCGCGAAAGCAGTGTCTCGGCCTCCATGAACATGACACGACCCCGCAACTCGTCGGCGAGTCGGACGAGTGTCGCGAGTCGGTCCTCGTAATAGCGCACCACGGCGTCGAGATCACTATGCCATGCGACAGCCCCATTGTGCAGGCCCATATTGACGATACTCTGTACGGCAGGGATGGGCCGTCGCACCAGCACGATCGCAAACGTGCGCGGGCTGTGCAGAATACTCGGCGCGAATGCATAGTTGTGCAACATTTTTTCCAACACGTAGCGGCCGCTCAGGGGCTCGCCAGTCAGCTTCACAACCCGCGAGCGCAGCCGCAGGAGATCGAGCCGCGTCCGATATTTGACGTGCGTCTCGCAATAACCGTCGATCTGCGGATGCGATCCCAGGATGTGACACAACAGCGACGAGTAGCTGCGCATGTGCCCCAGCACGAACAGGTACCGACGTGCCGACCAGGCAGGCATCAGGCGAAATTCCGCAACCGCTGGCCGCGCTCGACCTCGCGGGTTTCGACTCCACGGGGCTCGACCTGGCGGCCCTGGAAATCGGACACGGCGTGCCGATCGAGCCCCAGCCGGCACCACGTCTCACCCTGCTCGATAGCTTGCTGGAGGATGGCGTCGTTCGGGTTCGTGCCCTGCGGATGACGTGGCGGATGATGAAGATGAATAGCGAGCGCCTGGAACTTGAGATTCCGCCGGCGCACGCCAACGTTGTACAGGCGGGCGGCGATCTCGTTGTCCTCACGCCCCCACCCCACGAATGCCTCGTTGAAGCCATTCACCTGCAACAGGTCGCTCTTCCAGTAGGCCTGGTTGCAGCCGCGAATCGCGCTCTGGCCCACTCGCCTCCAGAACAACATCCTGCTCAGAGCCAGATTACGCACCGCGTGACGGCGGCGGCGGATTCCAGGTGAGAAGAAGCCCAGATCCATGCATCCCTCGCGCAACATGCGCTCGGCCGCCTCGGCCCGCGTGAGCAGTCGCACGCCCTGTATGAATGACCCACGGCGGGCGGCATTGAGGTGATCGGTCACAAAGTGCCGATGCAACACCATGTCGCCATCGACAATGATGAGGTAATCGCCGTTCGCGGCGGCGATCGCCCGATTCCGGGAACGTGCCAGGCGGAAGCCTTCATGCGGCTGCCACAGATGCAGCACAGGCGCGGCAATCACCGCCCGCCAGCGATCCACCACCTGCGCGGTCTCGGGTCCGGAGCCGTCGTCGGCCACGATGACCTCGCCGGGAGCGAGCGACTGGCGCGCGATACTCCGCAATGTCAGATCGAGCGCCGCCGGCCAGTTATAGGTCGTAACGACGAGTGTGCTGCGCAGACGCGGTACCACGCCCCCCGACCCTCATCAATTCGAGGAAGCCGGAGGAGTATCGCCGTGCGGCGGGCCGTGAGGCCCACGGCCGCGCGGGCCGCGCTCCTCCTCCATTAAAACTTTGAATTTCTTGAGCTGACTTGCGGTTAGTACAGGTGTCAGCTGTTGCACTGTCTCAGCATGCAACTGTTGGCGCGCGGCCTGCATCTCTGCGAACGTGGGCTTGGTGCCGGAGGCGTTGGCCGTCTGCAACTGCGCCTTCATCTTCGCGTGCTGTGCATCGAGTATGGTCTTGACCTGGGCCTTTTGCGTGTCCGTGAGATCGAGCAGGGTCGCCAGCCGCTCGAGTTGGTGTTCAGGGTTCGGTGGGCCGGGCGGCCGATCCGGAGGTCTTTGCGCAAGGGCTATGCCGGTCGCACAAAACAGGATGAGCGCGAAAAATCTGGCTTTCATGTCGGCCTCACGTCGTTGTTCTCAAACCGTTGCGGCCGGGTGTAGCACGCGACCTACACCTTTCAACGACCTTTCAACTTAACGACACCGTAGTGGCCGAGGTTCAGTCGGGCGGTAATCAATCGTTAAAGACTGTGGAGCGCTTGAGACAGCGCGTACGGAGGAGGGATGGAAATGATTTAGTTGCGGCGCGGCAAAACGAGCAGGGCTTCGAGACCACCGCCAGGCAGATTCTGGGCTACTAACGATCCTCCATGTGCCTGCGCAACGTCGCGCGCAATGCTCAGGCCGAGCCCGGTACCGCCGGTATCGCGGTTGCGCGAGGATTCGACGCGGTAGAAGGGCTCGAAAACGCGCTCCAACTCATCTGGAGGAATACCGGGTCCCTCATCTCTCACCCGGATGAGGAGCGCAGTGCCATCCTCCACGACGATTTTCGCGCGCGTGCCGAACTTCACAGCGTTGGCCACCAGGTTCGTCAGGCAGCGCCTGAGCGCCTGCGGCTTACCCATGAAGGGCTGCAGGGCCTGCCCCTCAACCGTGACGTCCGCACCCATTTCCGTAAATTCAGAACGAAGGGTCGCTGCCAACGCGTTGATGTCGATCTGCGCCAGCGCCTCGTCATCATCCAGACCGCGAAACAGAGCCAGCGCGCCGCGGACCATGCTCTCCATCTCATCGAGCTCCTTCCCGAAGCGCGCCTGGATCGCAGCATCATCTAATGTCGTCTCGACCTGCAACCGCAAGCGAGTCAGCGGAGTCTTGAGATCGTGTGACATCGCCGCGAGCACCCGCGTACGACTATCGAGATAGCGCTGCAGCCGGTCCTGCATGGTGTTGAAGGCACGAGCGGCATCCCGCAGTTCGCGAGCGCCTTTTTCCTCGAGCTTCGGCTGACGCACGTTGCGCCCGAGGCCCTCCGCGGCACTGACCAACTTCGAAAGCGGCCGCGTGATGCTGCGCGCCGTCACGTACAGGGCGATCACGAGCAGGACGACGAGTAGCGCCAGGTTGAAGAAGAGGTTGCGGGACAGCGGCGCACCTCTCGGCAAGTGCCCTATACGAAAGACCGCCGAGTCACCGTCGGGAAAGGCAACACTGATGTCGAATAGCCGAACGCCCGTTGCGTCACGAAGATCGAAAAAAGGTGTTGGAATTGGAATGGCGCGCCTGGACGCGTCCGCGGTCGGCTGGATCGAGACCTGGTAGGCGGTGCCGAGCGTCGTCTGCAGCTGCTGCTTGAGCGTTGGCTCGAAGTCGGGCGACAGCGGCAGCGGGAGGAAAATGAGTTGGGATGAAAAGGACTGACGCGTCGAACGCGTCCATTCGGCGTCTGGAGGAAGTCCGCCCAGGTCGCCGAGTCCACCGGGTCCGCCGGGCCCACCCAGTCCAACCGGCCCTCCGGTCGCAGGACCGCCGGGCCCAACCGGCCCTCTCGCCAGCCCGCCGGGTCCAACTTGCCCATCGGGCGAAGCCCCCTGCGGCGGCATATCAACAGGCGGGTGATCATCCGGCGTTGGGGCCTCCTGCGCGGGCGCTCTGTCCGCCCCCGCGCCCGTGCCCGCGCTCGCCTCCGCCGCGGCCCGTCTGCGTCGCGCGCCCGCGCCGCCGAGAGAGCGGGCAAATCGCCGCGGCTGCTCGATCAGTCGCGTGGTAGCCGCCTCGCGCTCAGCGGCGCTCAACGGCTGCAACATGAAAGTGATTTCAGCGACGCGCCGGGTCCACTCGCGCACATTTCCTTGCAATACAAAATTCTCGCGCTCACGGGCAATGAGCGCGAAGGCCGTGAGTTCGGCCACCAGCACGGCGAGAACCGATGCCGCAATCAGCCTACCCAGCAGCGACCGCGGCCAGAGGGCTATCCGCATTCGCTACTGCACTTCATTTATTGGGCTTCGACGGTGACGCCGACGACGTAGCCTTCGCCATAAACCGTCTTGATGATCTGCGGTGCTCGCGCGTCGTCGCCGAGAATCTGCCGCAGCCGACTCACACGCACGTCGATGCTTCGATCGAAGGGGTCCGCCTCTCGTCCGCGCAGAAGCTCCGTGAGCTGCGCACGCGAAAGCACGCGATTCGCAGACGCGAGTAGCACGGCCAGGAGACGATATTCCGCACCGCTCAAGGCAACGTCCGTCCCCGCGGAATCGGTCAACGTGCGAGTCGTCGTATCGAGCCTCCAGCCGTTGAATACGAATCCGCGGACCGAGTCCGGCGTCGGATCGCGAGGCGCGTGAGCAGCTCTGCGTAACACGGCCTTGATGCGTACGAGCAACTCGCGCGGATTAAACGGTTTCGCCAGGTAGTCGTCGGCGCCGAGCTCGAGGCCGACGATCCGGTCCACATCCTCACCCCGGGCCGTGAGCATGATAATCGGCACCTGCGAGCGGGTTCGCACCTCGCGGCAGATCGACAGGCCGTCCTCACCCGGCAGCATGAGATCGAGCACAATGAGATCGACCCGCGAGCGCTCCATCACCCGCCGCATCTCCTTGCCATCCGGGACGACAGAGGTGCGGAATTCGTGCTTATCGAGATACTGTCCCAGCAGGGTACGGATCTCGCGATCGTCATCGACGATCAGGAGGTGCGGACGGTCGTTCATCGTGCCTCGCGTATGGCGCTAAAGATACCGAAGCTTCCGACCGTCGACAGACAAATTCGTGCCGCGTCGGAGGCCTAGTGTGGCCGAATGTGCCCGACTTTTGCCAAAGTTAACGTCGGCGCTCCCCGAGGAACGTCAACACGCCGTCCAGCGTTGACATCGGGGGCGCCGAAACAGCGGGCTGACGCACCGCCGCAAGTTTGTAACGAAATGTGATTGGCGTCCGGGGCGCACGCCTCGGACGCCGCTCACAAAGACTCTCAAGCCGTAGCGCTGATCGTCGGAACCGCCGCCGCCGTCGTCGCGCCCGCAGCCTGGTACTGCTGCATGAACTGCGAGATCAACGAGCTGCCGCCATGGTGATGGTGGTGGCTGGTGCTGCTGCTCGAGTTATTGGTGTTGGAGGTCGAGGTGCTGTTCTGGGAGTTGGCGATTCCCGCCGCGCTCCCCGCCGCCAGCGCCTGCGCGCTCTGTGTGAGCTGGGCAAGAAGGGCCGACATCGAGGCGGAGCTGCTGCCCGACGCCGCCGCGGTGGTCGTCCCACTCTGCAACGCGCTCACGAGGTCGCCCGCGTTGGCCTCGAACTGTTGCAAATTGATCGAGCCGCTGCCGTTCGACATCTGTGAGAACAGGGTGTTGGCCGCCTGCGTCTGGCCGCTGCCCGAGGCCCCGGAGGCCTGGCCGAGAAAACTGCTGAACTCGCTCTGGCTGATGCTGCCGTCACCGTTCGAATCGATGGCGGCGAACAGCTTTTCTTCGGTCTGCGCAAGACTCGAAGCGCTGCCGGTGGTGCTGCCGCTGGCGCTCGAGCCGTTGGTGGCGAACAGCGAGCTAAGGTAACTCGTACTGCTGCCGATACCGTCGATCATGACTCACTCCTTCGGTGGCCTGGGATGGCATGGCAGTGTCCACCGAAAGAAACAGTCCGTGTGTTAACAGTTGTAAGGTTGTGACGACGGGCAATGCGGCGGCACGGACGTGCCGGCACCCTGTGGCCTTCAGGCGGCAATTCATTGCCGCGCGCGGCGGCGAAGTATTAGGATGCGCCCCGCGCCCCGCCTGGCGAACTCGCCGGCCCGCGCCCGGTCGAAAGACCGCTGAGAGTCAATCGGGACCGCCCGCAACAGGAAGACTGTCAATGCCATCGATGCCGCACGCCGTCCGCCCGCGCAAAGCCCCTCTGTTTCTCATAGCCGCCGCCAGTGCCTTTGTGGCCGCGATGCTGACCAGCTGCGCCACCGACCGGCTCATCAACGCCGCGCCACAGGGAGTGGACCTCAGCGGCGAATGGCGCCTGAACGAGAACCTGAGCGACGACCCGTCGCGAGCCTTTGACGAGACGAAGGACCTGCCACTGAAAGCCCCAGCGCCCGGCCGTAACCCCGGCGGGTTCGGCCGACCCGGCACCGGCCGTCCCGGCGCCGGTGGTGGCATCGACCCAGGTGGCCCTGGTGGCGGCGGCGAGAATCTGACGCGCGCCGATAGCACCTCCGGTTTCATGCCTGTTCTGTACATGCAGGACGCTCCGCTGCCCAGCAGTGCGAGCGATAGCGGTCCGGCAAGCCCGGCGGGCAAAGGGGGCCCCCGCGGTCCCGTCGCGCAAATGCTAGCCGCCCCCGCGCTCCTGACGATCTCGCAGTCCGGCTCGAAGGTCATCGTGAAGTCGACCTCCGACGGCACCACCGACGAATACACCGCCGGTGAGCAGCGGACGATATCCTTCGGTCAGACCGAAGCCGACCGCAGCTCCGGCTGGCGCGAAAACTACTTCGTGGTGATCACGAAAGCCCACAAAGGTCCCAGCAAGGAAGACGACTTTGCGCTCGACGGGGAAGGTCACCTCATCTTCGCAACACTGGTCACCCATGTGAAGAAAGGCCCGATCGACTTCAAACGCGTGTACGACCGGGTGCGCACGCCGCGCTAAGGCGCGCACGGCAAAGCGGACCGCCTGCGACCGGCTCATCGGGCGGGCCGCGCCTAGGCCAATGCGGGCGACCGAGCCTGCGACCCTCGCCCTGGCCGGTGGGCTAGGCCCACGTCCCTAGCCTGGCGGCCCCGAATGAAATCGCAGCTCCCCGTCCGGGGCGGTAGCGAACTCCGCCTCGGTCTGCGCCAACACGCTCAGCCGCGTCTGCCACTCGTCGGGTCCGCGCTGGCTCGCCAACCCAACATACAACTCGAAATGGCGCGCCTCCGATTCCGCGAGTCGCCCATAGAAGCGCCCCAGCGGCGCGGGCAAACGGTCCGCCAGCAATTTGAAGCGCTCGCAGGAGCGCGCTTCGATCAACGCGCCCGAAAGCAACAAGTCGAGCTTCCTTCCGGGCTCCGAAGTACGCAGCTCACGCCGCAGCCCGGCCGCATAACGCCCGGGCTTCTGCCGTATGAACGCCACGCCAAGGTCGGTCATCGCGGTTTGCACCTGCTCGAAGTGCCGCAATTCCTCGCGGGCCAGCCGCGACAGCGCCAATCCCAACTCCGTATCTTCCGGATACGCGAAAATGAGCGCCACCGCCGTTGAGGCAGCCTTCTTCTCACAGTTGGCGTGATCGACGAGCAGTTCCTGCCAACCCGCCACCGCGGCGTCGACCCAGGCCGCCGGCGTCGCCGCCAGCAAAATCGACCGGGCGGGGTTCGACTGGGCGGCATGCGGCCCGGCCCCATACCGGAGGCCAGCTTCTCGCTCCGCGCTCATACCTCCACCTCGCTCTTCAACACCAGCCGGAACGCTCCCTCGAGCGCCGTGGCCGCTTCGCCGGCGTCCGCATACCGGTCCTCGGGAACCTTCGCCAGGAGGCGATCAATGATCGGCTGCAACGCACGGTAGGCCGCCCCCTCGACCGCGGCGGGCAAGCGGGGCACCGGCTCTTTGCGGTGTTTGTAGATGAGGGCCATGGGGTTCTCAGCCTTGTAGGGCTTCTCGCGCGCCAACATCTCAAACAGGATGACGCCGAGACTGTAGAGATCGCTGCGAGCGTCGATCGGCTCGCCATGCCCCTGTTCCGGGCTCATGTAGTGCGGAGTTCCGAAGATCATCCCGCGGTCCGTGTCATCGCGTGCCAGC
>DATBCZ010000054.1:0-19742 GCA_036270175.1 Steroidobacteraceae bacterium
GAAGGCGGCAGCTCCGGCTGTGCCGGGCCGTGAGGTGGTGCGCGAGACTACGCTCGCCAACGGCATGAAAGTGATCGTCTGGCCCGTTCACGACATCCCGAACGTGGCGCTCTACAACTGGGTGCGAGCCGGCAGCCGCAACGAGGCACCGGGCATCACCGGGCTCGCGCACTTCTTCGAGCACATGATGTTCAACGGCACCACGCGCCGGCAGCCGGGCGAATTCGACCGCCTCATGGAGGCGCAAGGCGGCGCCAATAACGCGTTCACGAGTGACGACGTTACGGTCTACCAGGACTGGTTTCCGCACGGCGCGCTGGACCTGGTGTTCGATCTCGAGTCCGATCGCGTGGCGAATCTCGCATTCGTGCCAAAGGTGATCGAAAGCGAGCGCGGCGTCGTGTCATCCGAGCGCCGCCTGCGCGTGGAAGACAACAATCCCGGCTTTCTCGGCGAGCAGGTACAGGCCGCCGCGTTCGTCGCGCACCCGTACCAGTTTCCAACAATCGGCTGGCCCGCCGACATCCAGGCGTGGCAGATGTCGGACCTGCAGAAATTCTTCAAGACTTACTACGCGCCCAACAATCTGACACTGGTGTTGGCGGGTGACCTCGTGCCCGAGCGTGTGTTTGAGTTGGCCCGTAAGTATTTCGAGCCTATTCCGCGGCAGGCGCCCCCGAGTCCGGTTTCCGCGCGCGAGCCGGAACAGTTGGAAGAGCGCGTTCTCGTCGTCCGACGCAAGGCGCAGACCCCGCTTCTACAGTATGCGTACAAGGCGCCCGCGGCGGCCGACGCGCGTGCGCCTGCGGTGAATCTGCTGCTGTCGATTCTAGTGGATGGCGACGCTTCGCGTCTGCACCGCTCACTCGTCGAAGACAAGAGAGTCGCCATCGAGGTCGGCGGACATTGGCAGGAGGGTTTCGATCCCGGCCTGTTGTGGTTGTACCTGACACTGCCCGAGGGGTCCGATCCCGACGAGGTGCGCGCACTGGTCGACGCGGAACTCGCCGCTGTCGCCGACAACGGTGTTACGGCCGCCGAGCTGTCGCGTGCCAAGAATCTGAGCGCCGCCGGCTTCTGGAAGAAACTCGCGACCATCGACGGTAAAGCGCAGTTGCTCGGGGAATACGAAATATTCCATGGTGACTGGGCGAAGCTGTTCGATGCGCCGGAGCAGTTCGAGAAAGTCACGCGCGAAGATATTCATGCGGTTGCGCGGGAAATTCTGGACCGCCGCCGCCGCACGGTGGGTGTTCTGCTGCCGGAGCCTGAAGAGGAGGCGTCGGAAGAAGCTGAGCTGGAGGACCTCGAAGCATGATCGGCCGCTTCTTCCTGAAAATGGCCGCCGCGACCTCGATGATGACACCTCGGGGGTCGGGCAATCTGATGGCGAAAGCCGGCGGCGGCGTGCAGGTCCCGGCGCACGAACGCTTCGTGCTCGACAATGGCATAACGCTCGTCATCGTGCCCCGCCGGGACGTGCCGTTGGTTGCATTCAACGCGGTGTTGCGCGGCGGCGCTCTCGGCGATCCGGCCGCTAAACCCGGTGTTGCCTCATTGGTGGCCGGGCTGCTGGAGAAAGGCGCTGGCCAGCGCGATGCGTTTGCCTTCGCGGATGCCGTAGAAGGAGTTGGCGGCAGCTTCAGTGCCGGCGCCAGCGCCGAATCGATCGGCGTCAGGGGCCAGTTCCTGGCACGCGACCAACAGTTGATGCTCGAGCTCCTGGCCGATGCGCTGCTGCGTCCCCGTTTCGAGTCCGAAGAGCTCGAGACGCTGAGCGCGCGGCACATCGAGATGATCAAGGCCGCGAAGGATGCCGACCCTTCAGAGCTCATGAGCCTCTATGCCCGATCTTTTTTGTTCGACGACCATCCTTACGGCCGTCCGGTGATTGGCAGCGAGAGCTCGCTGGCCGACATCACGCAGCAGGATGTGCTCGACTACTACACCGCGCAGTTTGGCTCTGATCGCCTCACGCTCGTCTTTGCCGGCGACGTCGACTCGGCGTGGCTGCGGCGTATGGTGGCGAAGCTTTTTGGCGATTGGAGGAAAGCCGCGACGCGTGCGCCACGGCTGGCACCCGCCGCACGAGTGCCCGGTCGACGGGTGTTGCTCGTCGATTCGCCCGGTTCCGTGCAGACGCATTTCTGGATCGGCAATGTCGGCGTCGACCGGCGCTATTCGCAACGCGCCGCGCTCGACCTGGTGAATACGCTCTACGGCGGCCGATTCACGTCCATCATCAACACCGAACTGCGCATCAAGTCCGGGTTGTCGTACGGCGCCCGCTCGGGATTCACCCGCGGCACCGTGCCGGGCGAGTTCGCCATCCACTCGTTCGCCGAGACCGAGAACACCCGCAAGGCACTCGACCTGACATTGCAGACGCTCGAGCGGCTGAAGAGGGACGGTGTGACCGCCGAGATGCTCGAATCGGCGCGCGCCTACGTGCTTGGCCAGTATCCGCTCAACTTCGAAACGGCAGCGGATTGGGCGGCGGCACTGGGCGAGATCGAACTCTACGGGTTGGGTCCGGAGTACATCGATAACTACGGCACCGCTTTGCGTAAGGTTGAGTTGCAGGACACACGGCGGGTCATCGACGAAGCGTTCCCGACACTGGATTCGCTCGCCATCGTGCTCATTGGCGACGCCGCGAAGATCCGGGACCAGGTGAAAGGTTACGGCACGATCACCGACATGACACTCACGCACGCTTCGTTCGAGCCAGATCCGCGGGCCCTAGCCGCCGCCTAGTAATGCCGGAACTGCCGGATATCACTGTCTACATCGAAGCGCTCGAGCGGCGACTGCTAGGCGCCCGGCTCGAGTCGACCCGGATCACGCATCCGTTCCTGCTGCGGACGTTCGATCCCCCGATAGCGGCGCTCTATGGGCGTCGCGTGGGAGCGTTCCGACGGGTCGGAAAGCGGATCGCCATTGGCTTCGAAGGCGATCACTGGCTGGTGGTGCATCTGATGATTGCCGGCCGGCTCCATTGGATCGCGCCCACGGCGGCGAAGAAAGGGCGGGCGGCGCTCGCTTACTTCGTATTCGACACCGGTACACTCACTCTCACCGAAGCTGGCGCGAAGCGGCGTGCCTCGCTCCATGTGTTCGCATCCAGCGAGCAGTTGGCCGCCGCCGATCCTGGCGGCCTGGAGGTTCTCGAGGCCTCTCTCGAGGAGTTCAGTGCGCGCCTGCGCGCGGAAAATCACACTCTCAAACGCTCACTGACAGACCCGCGGACCTTCAGCGGCATCGGGAACGCTTATTCAGATGAGATCCTCCACCGCGCCGGCCTGTCTCCCGTCGCCCTGACGCAAAGACTGGCCCCGGAGGCGATACAGCGTCTCTATGAAGCCATACGGGTGGTGATGACGGAGTGGACCGGAAGGTTACGCACCGAGGCGCAGGAGGAATTCCCGGAAAAAGTCACCGCGTTCAGGCCGGAAATGGCCGTTCACGGTCGCTTCGGCAAGTCCTGTCCGGTCTGCGGCACCACAGTGCAGCGCATCCGTTACGCGGAAAACGAAACCAACTATTGCCCGCGCTGCCAGACCGAAGGTCGGGTTCTCGCGGATCGCTCGCTATCGCGGCTGCTGAAAGACGATTGGCCGCGTACCGTGGAGGAGTTGGAGGCTTAGTGACCCTGGCCGGGCGGCCAGGGGATCACCGGAAACGGGGGACGTCGCGCGTCCTCGAGGGGGTCAAGTAGCGCAGCATCCCCCGCTCCAGTAAACCGTTCAAACTTCATTTGAAGGCGGGAGACGAGACTTCTCTCGAGGGGGTCAAGATCCGCCCCGTCTCCCGCTCCAATGAACTATCAACACAGACCATCAACGAGGGAGGCGAGAGACGAGACCTTTCTCGAGGGGGTCAAGATTGGCCCCGTCTCCCGCTCCTTCAGCTCGTTAGCGCTTCGGAGCCACCGACACCTGTGCAACGGTGCTGTGACTCTGCAGGGCCGTTACATTGCGGGCCACGAACTCGGCCTTCGGGGCCGCGGCAGCGGCTTTCTTCAGGTCAGACTGCGCGGCGGCCGTATCGTTCGACATCCAGTTGAATACCGCGCGATTCGAATAGGCCAGCGCGAGGTAGTCGCGATAGTCCGTACGGTCGAAGGACATCGCAAGCGGCAGGGTCGCGATTTGCTGTTGCGCATCGCGGACGGCGTCGTTGCAAGCGATGCGGGCGGCTTCAACTTGGCGCGTGACCACGTAGGCGACGCAGCGGTTCGTGTTCACGCTGTCTGCGTCCAGGCCATTCACGTGTGCGCTGAGCGCGCGGACCGCGCTGTTGTAGTCACCGCTCACGAGTGCCGTTCCGCCCGTACCGTTGCTGAACGCGGTCAGCTCGAAGGTGCGGGGCTCATCGGCGGCGTGGGCGGCGGAGCCGGCCAGCAGTGCGACGGCTAAGGCAAGCTGCAGTGCCTGGGTCGGCTTCCGACTGTTACGGCTGTGTGAAGACATTGTTGCGAACTCCTGTCAGATTCGGTTGGCACTTGCTGCTTGGCTTGCAGCGAGTGATCACACAATAGAAAACCTGACAGCGCCCGACAAACGAAAAGAATTGGGCCGATGAATGATTCGGGTTCACTTGGGTCGCTCGAATTGACGCGCGCACTCTAACAGTAGGCCCGAAAAGCATGTCCATATAACTACTATCAGCGCTACCGATAGCTGAAAGTTACGAACGGGTTACAAAAACGCTGCGGCGGAACGCCGTATAACAGCTATCAGTTCTGCGGATGGTTGCGGAACTGCGCGCGGGCCCAGTGGGTAATCGCTTTCACCTCGGGTTTTTCCGAGTCTTTCGGCCTGCTCACCAGGAAATATGTGTCGTTCGTCGCAAGTTCGACTGAAAAGATTCTCACCAGTGCACCCGAGCGGAACCACGCGTCACAGAGCACGGACGGTACGAGGGCCACGCCTATGCCGCGTTCCGCGGCGCGTACCACGGCAGACATCGTATCGAGCTCGATCACGTTCTTCGGCTCCGGTGTTGCCAGACCGACTTCCTCGGCCCAACTCGTCCACGCGAACGGTCGCGCCTTGTGAACGATGAGCGCCATCTGCTTGAAGACCTCGCTGCCGAGACGAGCGACGGTGGGTGCATGTTCCTTCGAGCACACGGCCGTCAGATTGAGTGAGAAGAGGCGGCAGCTCGTGAGTCCTTGCGGCTCCGTGTCGGCGAGCAGAATCGAGACGTCCGCGGTAGGGGGATGGATCGATGGCCGCGGATCGCTCGTGTCGATCTGCATGTCGATTTCGGGGTGGTCGGCACAGAAGCTGGTGAGGCGCGGTATGAACAGCTCGCTGGCAAAAAACGGCGGTAGCAGCACCCGCAGCGTCTGCCGGCCGTTGCGACGCGCAATCTGCGCCAGGCTGCGATCGAGCGCCTCCAGCAGTGGCTCGACCTCATCCAGCAGCGTATGACCGGCGGTGGTCAGCGCGAGGGCGCGCGTCTTGCGCTCAAACAACCGGACTCCCAGCGAGTCTTCCAGCTCCCGCATCTGGTGACTCACCGCCGAAGGCGTCAGGAACAGCTCGTCGGCGGCGAACTTGAAGCTGCGATGTCTCGCAGCGACGCAGAACGCTCGCAGGTTCCTCAGCGGTGGAGTGCGGGATAAGCGCATTACGGAAGTAGTGGTACCGGTATCAAGCATGATGACCCGGCAGTGCAAAATCCGTGCCCCCCGTTATAAGGCGCTGCAGCGCGTACTGGGTCACGTTTTCATGGCGCGCGGCGCTCGAGTTGCATCGTCTTGGGCACGTGAAGCTCGTTCCCGCACCGACTCGGCGCACGTGTCATATCGCCGTCATGCTCGGGCGAGCGAAGTCGAACTAGGAGCCTGTCTGACCAAGCGCGCTGTCGAGCCAGCGCGTCAGCGTCCCACCATCCACCGCGCCCGATTGTCTCGCCAGCTCGCGTCCGTCGCGAAAGAGGATGAGTGTCGGAATGCTGCGGATATTGAAGCGACCCGCGAGCTCCTGTTGCTCATCGGTGTTGATTTTCCCGACCTGCAATGTCGCCGCGCGCTCCTGGGCCGTTCGGTCGAGCACGGGGGCCATCATGTGACACGGGCCGCACCAGGGCGCCCAGAAATCCACCAGCACCGGAAGGCTCGTGCGTTCGACGTAAGTCGCGAAGCTCGCCTTGTCTAGCGCAACAGGTTTACCCGCCAGTAGCTCCGCCTTACAGCGAGGACATTTCGGATGCTCGTCCGAGCGCTCGGAAGGCACGCGCACGACCGCATGACATTGCGGGCAGGCGGCGAGAATAGGATTCGCAGCGGCGGCGGTGTTCATAGGCGCTCTAGGTCTGCAAGTGTGTTTCCCCGAAACTGGGGCCGGCAGCACGACTTTCAACGCCCCTCTAACGGGGCACTTGCCCGTCGTAAAAGCGTCCCCATCTTGCGGGGGAATTACGAGCGCGCGTACCGTGCGCTCTTCAGGCACGCGCTCGTCTCGAAGCGCACGAACCGAGGAATATGGAATACCGGGATTACTACAAGATTCTGGGCGTGGCGCGCGCGGCCACCGCGGATGAGGTCAAGAAATCTTATCGGCGCCTGGCACGCAAGTTCCATCCGGACGTCAGCAAGGAAAAGGACGCCGAAGCCCGTTTCAAGGAGGTCCAGGAGGCCTACGAGGTCCTCAAGGATCCGGAGAAGCGCGCGGCCTACGATCAACTGGGCAGCAACTGGAAGTCGGGCGAGCAGTTCCGGCCGCCGCCAAATTGGGCCGATGGTTTCGAATTCCGGGGTGGCCCTCGTGGGGGAGCCGGACGGCAAGGCGGTAGCGGTCCGCGGGGTTCCGGGTATGGCTCCGAAGACGTCTTCGAGGAAGACTCCTACAGCGACTTCTTCTCGTCGCTGTTCGGCGGTGGTGGAAGCGGTCCTTTTGCACAACAGGCCGGTACCCGTCGTCGCGCCGGGCGCGATCATCACGCCGGGATCGAAATCGATCTACAGGAGGCGTTTGCAGGGACGACCCGGACGCTCGAGCTCAAGCGCCCGCAGGTAAAGTCGGACGGTAAGCTGGAGGTGGAGCCTCATACCGTACGAGTCACCATCCCGGCCGGCGTCACCGAGGGCCAGCCAATACGCCTCGCGGGGCAGGGCGAGCCTGGCCCCGGCGGTGGCCGTGCCGGAGACCTGTATTTGGAAGTGCATATCCGGCCCGACAAGCTGTTTCAGCTGGAAGGCCGCGACGTCACACTCACTTTGCCGGTCGCCCCCTGGGAGGCCGCGCTGGGAGGTCCCGTAAAGGTTCCGACGCTCGCAGGCACGGTTGAAATGAACATTCCCGCCGGAGCGCAGTCTGGTCAGAAGCTGCGGCTGCGGGGACGTGGCCTGCCCGGTCAGCAGCCGGGAGACCAGTATGTGCAGCTCAAGGTTGTGCTGCCGCCGGCCAATTCGCCAGAAGCCAAGGCGGTGTACGAGGAAATGCGCCGGACCCTGGCATTCGATCCGCGCGTTGATCTCGAGAGGTGAGTCCATGACAGATGGCGCTGATCTGCTCCAAGCCCATTTGCTCGACGAGCGCGATTGGATCGGGGCGACCGAGATCTGCCGGGTGTGCCGTATCGAGCTGACCGCCGTAGTGGAGCTCACCGATCTGGGTGTCGTTTCTCCGCGCGGCTACGCTCCGGAAGAGTGGCAATTTCCGGCAACGGCCCTACCGCGTCTGCGTACGGTGGGGCGTTTGATGCGCGACCTCGGTGTGAATGCGAGTGGCGCGGCGTTGGCGTTGGAGTTACTCGAAGAGCAACACGATCTGCAGCGGCGCTTGCGCAGACTCGAGCGGCTCATCCACGAGTAGGCAGTCACTCTCCGCCCGCTCCTAGCCACGCTTCCTCCTCCCGCGTGCTCACCCGCTCGAGGGCGCGGTTACGATGCGGAAAGCGGCCGAACCGCTCAACAATCGTGCGATGCTCCTCGGCGGCCTTCAGCGCGTCCTCAAATGCACCGCGCAGGTCCTGTGGTGCCTCCGCGAGCAGCCGTCGATAGGCCGCTACCGATTCTTCCTGCACCTCGCGGACTTCGCAGTGCTGTAGTGGCATGTAAAAGAAGATCCGCTCGACAAGATCGAGCGCGCCGTCGGCCGCCGATTCCATACCGGACAACGTGATAGCGACCGCTTGATCATCACCGGCGAACGCGCGCGCGGTGCCTCGATAGATGTTGCGCGGAAATTGATCGAGCAGGATGAGGAGGCTCAGACAACGTCGCGGGCTGTCCGCCCAACTCGCCAGCTCGCCCTGCATCGCGCGTTCGACGAGGCTTCCAAAGCGTGCGCGAATAGTCTTGTCGCGGTTTTGCCGTACGACCGGCGCCTCGTCTTCGGGGAACCAGAACTTGAGGCGTTGGTCGAGCGTCTGCGCTGTCATCGGCAGCTTGCCGAACCAAAAGTCGCGGACCTGGCGTGCCTCATCCATGCGTTACTCCGTCTTCACTTCATCCGTCTCGAACAGCTTCTCCAACTGCTTGGCAGATTCCTGTGTGGTGGCGCGGAACTTCGTCTCGTCTTCCTTTACCGCGTATTGCGCGGCAAGGGTCGCTTCGTCGTGTTGCCGGAACTTGCGGACGACACCGCGTGCCGACGCCTGGGTCTCCCCCAACTCCTGCAGTACCGACGCGGCGAGGTCGAGACTCGACAGCAAAGTCTCGCGGATGATGTGGGTCACACCAGCGTCCATGAGCGCGAACGAATGCTGCCGGTTGCGCGCGCGAGCGAATATTTTCAGCTTGGGGAACTGGGCGCGAATCAGTTGCGCGGTACGAATGGACGCGTCCACGTCGTCGATGGCGAGAACGAAGATCTTCGCCGTCTCGGCACCCGCCGCACGGAGGAGATCCAGGCGCGACGCATCTCCGTAGTAAACCTGGTTACCGAATCTCCGAACGAAATCGACGTGGGTCTGATTGCTGTCGAGTGCGGTGAAGGGAATCTGTCGCAGCCGCAGGATGCGCGCCACGATCTGTCCGAAGCGTCCGAATCCAGCGATGATCACAGGGGTGTCGCGGTCATCGATGTCGTCGAATGGCTTCTTGGGTTCGGCCAGCCAACGGCTTTCAACGATATCGTGGGCCATCAACAGCAGCGGCCCCAGCATCATCGATAAAGTCACCGCGAGAATGAGCAGATCAGCCGTCTCGGTGTCCAGGATGTTCTGGTGCGTGGCCAGTGTGAACAGCACGAACGCAAACTCGCCGCCCGCCGGGAGCGTGAACCCGAGACGCCACGCGGAAGATCCCTTGTGATTCGTGAGACGCCCGAGCAGCGTGACCGCCAGGAGCTTGATCAATATCAATCCGGCCGTGATACCGAGCAGTCTCAGGGGTTGCGAGGACAAGAGTCCGAGGTTGGCCGACATTCCGACGACAATGAAAAAGAGGCCCAGCAGCAAGCCCTTGAACGGCTCGATGTCCGCCTCGAGCTCGTGGCGGAACTCGCTGTCGGCGAGTAGAACGCCGGCCAGGAAGGCGCCGAGCGACATCGACAGGCCCGCCAGGTTTGCCAGCAACGCCGTCGCGATCACGGTGAGGAGTGCCGCGGCGGTAAACACTTCGGTGACCCGGACGCGGGCGACGACTCGCAGCGCCGGCCGTAACAACAGGCGGCCGCCAATGATGACGACCGCCACGACGGCGACGAGCTTCAGCAGAATCGGCCACAACGCACCGTTTGCCGACTGCGTCGTCGAGGCTGTATGCGAGATGAGAGGCAGGATGGCGAGTACGGGCAATACCGCGAGGTCCTGAAAAAGCAGGATGCCGAACGCGGACCTGCCGTGCTGGCTCTTGAGTTGGCCGCGCTCGGCGAGCACTTGCAGGACGAGGGGCGTGGAGGACAGCGACAGACCGAAGCCGACGATGGCGGCGGTCTCGGGCTGCAGCCCGACCAGGTAGCCCGCTACACCCAGCAGTACGGTACACAGAGCAACCTGTGCGGCGCCGAGTCCGAAAACGAGTCGCCGCATGACCCACAAGCGTGTCGGCTGCAGTTCCAGACCGATGATAAAGAGGAGCAGCACGACGCCGAACTCTGCGATTTTCGTGATGTTGCCGATGTCATGGATGAGGCGCAGCCCCCACGGCCCGATGACGAGGCCCGCCGCCACATAACCGAGGATCGAGCTGAGGTTCAGC
This sequence comes from Steroidobacteraceae bacterium, assembly GCA_036270175.1. Taxonomy (GTDB): domain Bacteria; phylum Pseudomonadota; class Gammaproteobacteria; order Steroidobacterales; family Steroidobacteraceae; genus 13-2-20CM-66-19. Next base: position 10,157 of record DATBCZ010000054.1, read on the forward strand.
AGACGGAACAGCGATACGGCGAGTACGGCGGCGGCCAGCAGGACCGCGGTCTGGGCGAGTGAGATCATGAAAACGGCACGGGGTTGGTCTTACTGCGGCCGATTCTGGCAGGAATCCGTCCTCTTGAGTTTGCCGGCATGGGTCCCCATCCCTGCCCAATGCTGGAAGAGATTTCTCCAATTGATGGCTCGCCGAGTGATGCAGCATCCGACGACGCTCTCGACGCCTACTCGAAGGCGGTCGTTGGCGCGGTCGAGCTCGTCGGTCCGGCGGTCGTGAGTATTTACGTTGGCGGTGATCCGGCTCCCGGCGACTCGCCGCGCGAGCGCGGCGGTGGCGCGGGTTCGGGCGTCGTCGTGACTCCGGACGGCTACGTGTTGACCAACGAGCACGTCGTGCAGCGCGTCGACGAAGCGCGCGTCTCGTTTGTCGATGGTCGCAGTGTTCCGGCGGTCGTGGTTGGCAGGGATCCTGCTACCGATCTCGCCGTGCTGCGAGCGCAGGCGGCGGCACTTCCGTACGCCAGGCTCGCGACCTCAAAGCAGCTTCGTGTCGGGCAACTCGTCGTGGCGGTCGGTAATCCCCTTGGGTTCGAGTCGACGGTGTCGGCGGGAGTCGTCAGCGCTTTGGGGCGCTCGCTGCGCAGCCGGCAGGGTCGTCTCATCGAGGGCATCGTGCAGCATACGGCTGCTCTGAACCCCGGTAATTCAGGGGGTCCTTTGGTCGACGCGCAGGGCCGGGTGGTCGGAATCAACACGGCCATTATCGCCATGGCGCAGGGGATCGGCTTTTCCGTGCCGGCCGCGACGGCGCAGTGGGTTCTGACAGAGATTCTGACGCAGGGGCGCGTGCGGCGGGCCTATCTCGGAATTTCCGTCAGGGACCGGCCCATCGATCTGCGGCTCGTGAGGGCGCTCGGCCTTTCTGTAAAGCGAGCCACCGAAGTCATCGGCCGCGATGACGCGGGACCCGCGGTTGACTCCGACCTACGTCCCGGCGATCTGATCGTTGGTGTGAACGAGACGCCGCTGAACGGGATCGATGCGCTCCATCGACACCTGAGTCGGTGGCCGGTCGGTTCCGCGCTGACGCTCGACGTGGTTCGTAGGACGCAGAGTCTGAAGATCACGCTGACGCCGCGCGAGCCGCGATGAGCGCGCCGCGCTGAAGCACTAAACAACGCCGCGCAGGCCCTTGGGCCCGCGCGGCGTCACGTCAGTCACTCGCAGAGACTTTCCATATAACCCTGCGCCACAGGTGAGAGTCGCTTGAGCGCGAGCGCACGGGCTTTCGGAGCATCCACGATGTATTCGAGCGGCCCGGAGACGAGCATTTCCCGGATACGCGGATGCCGCGCGGACACACGTGCCATCTTGTTCAGCACTGTGAAGCCGCGGTTAATTTTTTCTCGGGAGGCCCGGTTCTGCTCGATGGTGCGGGCCAGGTACTGGCCGAAACGGGCGTAAAGGAAGTAATCGTCATCCCCGACCTGGAAACGGGCTTCGGCGAAGAAATCGGGGAAATTCTTCTCCAAATACTGGTTCACGCCTTGCAGGCGGGGTCCAGGGTCGCTGTCAGTCGACGCTTTGATGGTCTTCATCTAAGTTTCAAACACCTCTCGCGGGCCTTCGCCCTGCTCGAAATCCGGTACCACACTTCGCAACGCGGGCGCATGTTGAGGTCTGGGGTCGCTCGATGCAATAGGTTGGAAAAGAAAATGCGAAGTGAGTTCTTGCTGCGTGAGCACCGTTGCGCACACGCATCGGCGGCACTGCTCGCAGCACGTGTTTCTGTATCGACGCACGACATATTCAGTCTCATATGTGTACCAACGACGACAGCGGTACCCGCTCTCCCCGTCGCCGCCCATCTGGCGGAATGTCGTCGCCCGCCCCGACAGTCCACCCGTCGCCAGCGGGGCGGGTGTATGCACGGCATATGCATATAAGTGCGCGCACTTGAAAGCGTCTCTCGGGCCGGTATTATCGGGAGCATAGTGACGGTGTAGACAGGCGACCAAAGCGCGGGATACAAGGCCTCGTACCCGGGCGATTTCGACTGCTTATTCCCGCGGTGTTGTCCGTGGGTCTCCTGACCGCAAAGAATTGCCGCTCGAGCTGATCTAGGCGCTACTGCCAGCAGCCGGCGGCCACGTGCGCCTTACGAGAAGGGGGCGCCAGATAACGAGGCCATGACCATGAGCGCTGCCACCCAGGGACTCTATAAAGACGCCTACGAACGCGATAGCTGCGGGTTTGGCCTGATCGCCAATCTCGACGATCAGCCGAGCCATTGGCTCGTCCGTACGGCCATTACGTCACTCAACCGCCTCACCCACCGTGGGGCGATTGCCGGCGACGGAAAAACCGGTGATGGCTGCGGTCTGCTGCTGAAGAAACCTGAAGGGTTCCTGCGGGCCGTGGCCGCCGAATCCGGCATCGAGTTGGCCGAGAAATTCGCTTCCGGCCTGATTTTCCTGAATCGCGACCCGGCACTGGCCAGGGACGCGCGGGCGGCCGTGGAAGCCCAGCTGGTGCGCCAGGGACTCGAGCTCGCCGGCTGGCGCATCGTGCCCGTCAATCCCCAGGCTTGCGGCACGCAGGCGCTCAAGACCCTGCCACATATCGAGCAGGTCTTCGTGAACTGCCGCCTTTCTGACATCGACGAGGCGTCGTTCAACCGCAAGCTGTACATGGCGCGCCGCGTTGCTGAGAAGGAAATCGAGCAGAAGGATCCGGTCTTTTACGTTCCGAGCCTGTCGGCCACGACCATCGTCTTCAAAGGCATGGTGATGCCGCAGCACCTCACGCAGTTCTACCCGGATCTGCAGGACGAGCGGCTCGAAGCGTCGGTAGCGGTCTTCCATCAACGCTTCTCCACGAACACGCTGCCGCAGTGGCGGCTCGCGCATCCGTACCGCTATCTCGCTCACAATGGTGAAATCAACACGGTACAGGGGAACCGCAACTGGGCCCTGGCGCGGGGCCCGTTGTTCCGCTCGCCCCTGCTGCCCGAGTTACAAGAGGCGGCGCCGCTCGTTTCCCTGACAGGGTCGGATTCGCAGAGCCTCGACAACATGCTCGAGGTGTTGTTGATGGGCGGTCTCGATGCCTTGCACGCGATGCGGCTGCTGGTGCCCCCGGCCTGGCACGGGCTCGACTCGATCGATGCGGACCTGCGGGCATTCTACGAGTACTACTCCGTACACATGGAGCCTTGGGACGGTCCGGCGGGCATCGTGCTCACGGACGGCCGATACGCTGCCTGTACGCTGGATCGCAACGGGCTCCGTCCCGCTCGCTTTGTCATCACGCGCAACCGCTTCCTAACTATCGCGTCCGAGATCGGCGTGTGGGACTACGCGCCCGAGGACGTCGTACGTAAGGGAAAGCTCGGGCCCGGCGACATGATCGCGCTGGATCTGCAGACAGGCAGGCTGCTCGAGTCGGGCGACATCGATCAGATTCTGAAGACGCGGCACCCCTATAAGACGTGGCTGAAGAAGGGCGTGCGCTATCTGGAGAGCGATCTCGTGGATCCGCGGCTCGCTGCCGAGCCCTTCGATAAAGACACGCTGGGGCTCTACCAGAAGATGTTCAACGTCAGCTCGGAGGAGCGCGAGGAAATCATCCGCGTACTCGCCGAGGACGAGAGCGAGGCGGTCGGCTCCATGGGCGACGACACGCCCATGCCCGTGCTCTCGCATAAAGTCCGTTCGCTCTATGACTATTTCCGGCAGCAGTTCGCGCAGGTGACCAACCCGCCGATCGACCCACTGCGCGAGTCGATCGTGATGTCGCTGCAAACGCAGATCGGCCCGGAGTGCAACATCTTCGTGCCGGCGCCCGAGCATGCGCGGCAGATCGTCCTCGGCTCGCCGATTCTGTCGCAACGGAAACTGCGGCAGATTCTCGCCCTGAAGGAGGTGACGCACGAGTTCATCGACCTTCAGTACGATCCCGGCGAGGGTCTGAAAAACGCCATCGTGCGCATGTGCGAGCAGGCCGAGAACGCGGTACGCGAGGGTAAGCTCGTGCTGCTGCTGTCCGATCGTTACCTCGTGAAGGGGAAATTGCCCGCTCACGCACTGCTGGTGACCGGCGCTGTCCATCATCATCTCGTGAAGACCGGCTTGCGCTGTAAGTGCAACCTGCTCATCGAGACCGGCACGGCGCGCGACCCCCATCATTTCGCCTGCCTCATCGGGTACGGCGCGACGGCCGTGTATCCCTACATGGCCTACCAGGTCCTGTTCGAGATGATGCGCAAAGGCCGGGTGAAGCTCGACTTCGCGACCCGGCTGGAACTCGGACGCAGTTATCGCGCGGGCGTCCGGAAAGGCCTGTTCAAGATCATGTCGAAGATGGGGATCTCCACGATCGCCAGCTATCGCAGCTCGCAGCTGTTCGAGATCGTCGGCCTGTCGGACGACATCGTGAACCTGTGTTTCGTGGGCACCGAGAGCCGCATCCAGGGCGCCGACTTCGGCGACCTCGAAGCGGACCTGAAGCAACTCGCGACGCGCGCCTGGAATCCGCGCGAGCCCCAGGAGCAGGGCGGGTTGCTGAAGTACATGCACGGTGGCGAGTACCACATGTACAACCCCGACGTCGTGGCTGCACTCCAGGCAGCGGTGATCTCCGGGGATTACGAACACTACAAGTTGTTTTCGCAGCTGGTGAACAACAGGCCGGCGGCCACGATCCGCGACCTGCTTGCCCTGCAGCCGGGGCCGCGCCCGATTCCGGTGAGTGAAGTTGAGTCGGCGGCGGCGGTGTTGTCGCGCTTTGACGGTGCCGGCATGTCTCTCGGCGCGCTCTCGCCGGAAGCGCATGAGGCGCTGGCTATCGCCATGAACCGGCTCGGGGCCCGCTCGAACTCCGGCGAGGGTGGTGAGGACCCGGCCCGCTATCGCACCGAGAAGAACTCCAAGATCAAACAGGTGGCCTCGGGCCGCTTCGGAGTGACGCCCGAATACCTCATCAATGCCGAGGTCCTGCAGATCAAGGTCGCGCAGGGTGCCAAGCCTGGCGAGGGCGGACAGCTCCCCGGACACAAGGTGAACGACATGATCGCCTCGCTGCGCTTCGCGCGCCCCGGGGTCGGTCTCATCTCGCCGCCGCCGCATCACGACATCTACTCGATCGAGGACCTCTCGCAGCTCATCTTCGATCTGAAGCAGGTCAACCCGCAGGCGCTGGTGTCCGTGAAGCTCGTTGCCGAGCCCGGCGTGGGGACCGTGGCGGCGGGTGTTGCAAAAGCCTATGCCGATCTCATCACCATCTCGGGCTATGACGGCGGCACGGGCGCGAGTCCGTTGTCCTCCATCAAGTATGCCGGTACGCCCTGGGAATTAGGGCTGTCGGAAACGCATCAGACCCTGCGGATCAACGACCTGCGGCACCGGGTGCGCCTGCAGACCGATGGTGGTCTCAAGACCGGCCTCGACGTCATCAAGGCGGCGATCCTCGGCGCCGAGAGCTTCGGCTTCGGTACCGCGCCGATGGTGGCGCTCGGCTGCAAATATCTACGCATCTGTCATCTGAACAACTGCGCGACCGGCGTGGCGACTCAACACAACGTGTTGCGGTCGAAGTACTTCACCGGCCTGCCGGAAATGGTGGTGAACTACTTCCAGTTCGTGGCGCAGGAAGTCCGCGAGATCCTGGCGAGCCTCGGCGTTCGCAGCATCCAGGACATCATCGGCCAGACGGAGTTCCTGCGGATTCTCGAGGGTGAGACGCCGAGGCAGCGGAAGCTGGATCTCGCACCGATCCTCTCCACGGCGGGACTTGCGCGGGATGTCCCGCAGTACTGCGCGACGCCGTCGAACACGCCCTTCGATAAAGGCGAACTCGCTGAGCGGATGGTGAGTGAGATGCTGCCTGCGATCGAGGGTAAAACCGGCGGCGAGTGGAGCTACGAGGTCCGCAACTACAACCGGTCGCTCGGCGCCCGGATATCAGGTGAAATCGCCCGCCGTTGGGGTAACTACGGCATGGAGGATTCGCCGTTGGCGGTCCGTCTCACGGGTAACGTTGGGCAGAGCTTCGGCGTTTGGAATGCCGGCGGCCTGCATATGTATCTGGAAGGCGATGCGAACGATTACGTCGGTAAAGGCATGGCGGGTGGGAAACTCGTTCTGCGTCCCCCGCGCAGCGCCCGTTACGTCGCGAAAGACACCATCATCATGGGCAACACCTGTCTCTACGGCGCCACCGGCGGGCACCTTTATGCGGCCGGTGTCGCAGGCGAGCGCTTTGCCGTCCGCAACTCGGGCGCCATCGCGGTCATCGAGGGAGCGGGAGATCACTGCTGCGAGTACATGACCGGCGGTGTCGTCTGCGTGTTGGGTCGCACGGGTGTGAATTTCGGAGCGGGCTTCACCGGTGGATTCGCGTACGTGCTCGACCTGGATCGCAACTTCGTCGATCGCTATAACCACGAGCTCATCGATATCAGTCGCATTCACGCCGAATCGATGCAGTCCCATCTGCAACACCTGGAGAATCTCCTCGAGCAGCATGTCGCGGAGACGGGCAGCGCCTGGGCCGAGGAAATCGTCAACGACCTGCGCTCGTACATCGGCAAGTTCTGGGTCGTGAAGCCCAAGGCCGCCTCCATCGATTCGCTGATCGAGAATCTGCGGCGCGCCGCATAACGCGCCTCGCGACGGAAAAACATGGCTGACAAGAACTTACAATTTCTGGACATCCCGCGCGCGGATCCGGCGAAAACGCCGGTGGAGACGCGCGTCACCAACTTCAACGAGATCTATGCGCACTTCGAGCCGCAGGGGGCGGCGCAACAGGCGGGCCGCTGTCTGGCCTGCGGCAATCCGTTCTGCGAGTGGAAATGCCCGGTTCACAACTACATTCCCAACTGGCTGAAGCTCATCCAGGAAGGCAACCTGTTCGAGGCGGCGGAGCTGTCCCACAAGACCAACTCGCTGCCGGAAGTCTGCGGGCGCATCTGTCCGCAGGACCGCCTGTGCGAGGGCGCCTGCACCCTGAATGACGGCCTGGGCGCGGTCACGATCGGCTCGATCGAGAAATACATCACCGACGAGGCCTTCAAGCGCGGCTGGAAGCCAGACATGTCGAATGTGCAGCCGAACGGCAAGCGGGTCGCCATCATCGGTGCCGGCCCGGCCGGTCTTGGTTGCGCGGATATCCTGGTGCGTAGCGGAGTGACGCCGGTGGTGTTCGATCGCTACACCCGGATCGGCGGCCTGCTCACGTTCGGCATCCCCCCGTTCAAGCTCGAAAAAGAAGTCGTCGAAAAACGCCGCGAGATCATGGAAGGCATGGGCGTGCAGTTCCGGCTCGGCGTCGACGTGGGCAAGGATGTCTCATTCGAGAGTCTCGTCGACGAATACGATGCCGTGTTTCTCGGCATGGGCACGTACCGCTACGTAAAGGGCGGTTTCCCCGGTGAGGATCTGCCGGGCGTGCACGAGGCGCTGCCCTATCTCATTTCCAACATCAATCACGAGCTCGGTCTCCCCGGGAGCGCCGAGGCGCTGGTGAGTATGCGCGGCAAGCGGGTCGTGGTGTTGGGTGGCGGCGATACCGGCATGGACTGCAATCGCACGGCTATCCGCCAGGGTGCCGAATCCGTGACCTGCACCTACCGGCGCGACGAGCACAACATGCCCGGCTCGCGCCGCGACTACAAGAATAGTAAGGAGGAGGGCGTTGAGTTCCTCTTCAACCGCCAGCCGATCGAGATCGTCGGCTCGGAGCGGGTCGAGGGTGTGAAGGTCATCGAGACGCGTCTCGGCGCGCCGGACGCGCGCGGCCGCCGCATTCCGGAGCCGATTCCGGGCTCGGAACAGGTGGTGCCCGCGGACGCCGTGATCATTGCCTTCGGCTTTTTGCCCAGTCCGCCGGAGTGGTTCGAGCGGCATGGGATCCGTTTGCATACCAATGGGCGGGTGCGGGTCACGGCAGCTCGCACGACGCCGTTTCAGACAACCAACACCAAGGTGTTTGCCGGCGGAGACATGGTGCGGGGGTCGGACCTGGTCGTCACCGCGGTGTTTGAAGGGCGCGAGGCCGCTAAAGGGATTCTCGGGTACCTGGGCGTCGGTTGAGTTAGCTGTGCTGCATTGGCATTGCAGCCGCCCATAAAAAAGCCCCGCCTTGCGGCGGGGCTGGAACGTTCTCATCGATGTCCCAGTGGATCGCTGTCAGCTCCAACCGGTGGTGGACGTTATCCAACGCCTCGTTCCCCCAGCGGGTCGCGCCATCACGAGCATCTATACTTTGCGGCTGAAACGATGGAGCGTCTGCTCCGGCCTAATCGCGGCCCGCGTGTCACTACACGCGCCGACCCGTTCCTGACAGTCACAGTAAGTTAGTGGCTGCCGTTACCCGTGCTCGCGTCGATCACCCGAGTTTCTTGTGCTGTACCGCTCCCTCCCCAACTCATTTCAGCCTGTTGGCTTACACGCATCAAGCTGTAAGCGTTGCTGCACCGTAGAACCAGGCAAGTCGGGTGCCAGTTCTTGGGATTCCCAAGAGAAACCGGGACTTGCGACTGACGGCCTGGATCCTAATGAAACAAAGTGTACCGCTTCCGCACGAAAATGCCATGTAGTATTTTGACTACATTGCAACATTGTGCTGTCGAGGAGACAGGCAGGAGAGCTGCCGCGGGCGCCGCCGGCCGTTGGCTACGACCGTGCGAGCCGCACTGTAAAACGGGCGCCGGTACCGCCGGGCAAGTTCTCCGCCGAGGCGCTTCCGGCGTGAAATTCGGCGATCAGGCGGACAATGTACAGGCCCAGGCCGAAATGCGGCCGGCTGCCGCTGTCCGCGCCGCCGCCACCGCGGGACTGCCAGAGCGACTCGAAGAGCCGCCCATGCGCCTCGGCCGCGATCGGCGGACCGGGGTTGTCGACTTCAAGCACTGCGAGGTGGGATTCGAGGGCGAGGCGTAGGGTGATCGTCGCTCCGGGTGGGCTGAAGTCCACGGCATTGTCGACGAGCTTGTCGAGCAGTTGCATGATCAGGTCGGGAGCCCCGTCGATCATGACGGTTTCCGTTGGTAATTCAGTGGCAAAATGCCTCTCGGGAAACGCGATCCGATAGGCGTCCGCCGCCGAGGCGACGAGAGGCACTATGTCGAACCTCGAGCGCTCGGCGTTGCTGATCGCCTCCTCTACCCGCGTGGCAGCGCCCATGGCGATCAGAATTGCGTTCAGACGCTCGCTACCCTGCCTCGCGCGATCGAGATAGATGCGCGCGGTGGCTGGAACGTCCTTTTCCGACTCGAGATTCTCGAGCGACGATCGCACGATGGTCAGCGGAGTGCGGATCTCGTGGGCCAGCTTACCGGCGAGCGTTCGTAGGTACCCTGTGTACTCATTGAGGCGCCCGAGTAACGTGGAGAAGCCGCGCGCCACGTCGCCGAGCTCGTCCGGAGCTTCGGTTTCCGGGAATGTCGTAACGAGCCCCTCTCGAGTGAGCGCAGATTCACTCGCGCGTCGCAACCGCGAGAGCCTAACGGCGAGCCACGCGGCGAACGCGAACATCGCAGTGACCGCCACGGCGCTCGTGATCAACGTGAAGTTCAACATTTC
>DATBCZ010000055.1:0-1678 GCA_036270175.1 Steroidobacteraceae bacterium
GGCGACGCGAGACTGCTCACCCCACTCGGCCGGCAGGCGTTGGCCACGTATGTCGGAGCGGGCGCCACGTCTACCGACACCGGTGGTGGTGGCCGTGGTGGCAACAGCGGCACAATCGTTTTCGACGTCGATCGGGCTTCCGATATCCGCCAGGTGATCTCATTCGCCAAGCGCGAAAAGCTGCACCTCGTGATCAAGGGAGCCACCGAGGCGTGGCGTGTAGCGCCCGAACTGGCGGCCGCGCAGGTCCCTGTACTGCTCAACCCTCTCGACGACCTGCCTGAGAGCTTCGATGCCGTCGGTGCGACCCTGGAGAATGCCGCTCGCCTGCAACATGCCGGCGTGAAAATCGCATTCACTTTCGACGACCCGGCGCCGCACAACATCCGCAGATTGCGTCAGGCCGCGGGAATCGCGGTGGCTCACGGCCTGCCGTGGGAGGACGCCCTGGCGGCCATCACACGTAATCCTGCGGAGATCTTCGGGGTGACCGCGGCTAACGGCTCGCTCGCCCGCGGGCGACCCGCCGATCTCGTGCTCTGGAGCGGTGACCCTCTGGAGGTCACGACGCTCGCCGATCGCGTTTTCATCCAGGGTGTGGCCCAATCCATGCAGTCGCGCCAGACGGAGCTTCGCGACCGCTATCTTCTGAAACTGCGAGCGAAGGCCGCGCGTTGAGACGGGGATTTGGAACAATTGCCAGGTCTATGCGTCCAATTCGCAGTCATGGCCGTCGCCATTGGGTAACACCAGAATCATGTCTATTCGAAACGCTTTCTTCGCGCTGGCTCTCGTAGTGTTGTCGGTCCCCGTGCTCGCGGAGGTCACCGCGGGAACGGATTACCGGAGCATCGATCCACCGCAACACCCTGAAGCCGTCGGCAAGATCGAGGTCCTCGAGTTCTTCTCCTACGGCTGCCCCCACTGCAATGAGTTCTACCCGATGATCAGCGCGTGGGTGGCGAAGCAGCCCAAAGACATCGTATTCAAGCGCGTCGCCACCGGCCTGGGCCGCACGGCGTGGACGAATCTGGCGAAGACGTATTACGCCCTCGAAGCTACTGGTGACCTTGCGCGGCTCGACGCGCCGCTCTTCCACGCTATTCATGAAGAGCACAAGCCGCTCTTCGACGAGAAGGCGATCAGCCAATGGGTCGGCCAACACGGCGTCGACGTGGCGAAATTCAACACCACGTTCGAATCGTTCGGCGTCAACACCAAAACCAACCAGGCCGAAGAGATGATCGAGAACTACAAAGTTGACGGCGTGCCGGCGCTCACCGTGGACGGAAAATATCTCATCCTCGGCAACAGCTTCGAGCAGATGCTGTCAAACCTCGACGGCGTGATCGCCAAAGTGCGTGCCGAGCACGCGGCGGCGGCCGGCCACAAGTAGCTCCTAGGCGTAGTGCCAGTAAGCCTGGGTCACGCAGGGCAACTCACCGAGTTTTGCAGCGATGAGGGTCAGGCGTGACTCTTCCAGGCCGGCGACATCGAGCTGGATACTGAGTGCGTCGCTACTGGTGAATTCCGCGATGACGCGCCGGGGCAGGACGCCCAGGTTCTGAAAGCGCTCCAGGACACGCATCAGCGCGCCCGAATCGGCCTCTGCTAGGACACGCAGCCGTAGCAGTGAGAGTGAATCGACATTACCCATGACACCCAACCCTTAAGCAGC
>DATBCZ010000056.1:0-8831 GCA_036270175.1 Steroidobacteraceae bacterium
ACGATACGACAGTGTTGATGGGCTCCTGAGGTTCCCTTGTTGAAATCATGGATCGCGGCATGGGTGCTCGCTCTCGCGGCGCTCCCAGTATGTGTCGAGGCGGCCGACCTGTCCGGCACGTATGTCCTGCGGCCTGCACGAGTGTGGACGGAGGGGGAGCCCCTGCACACCGGGTGGGTGGTGGTAGTCCAGGGGAACCACATCGTTGGCGTGGGGCCGGAGAAGCCAGCGCCACCGGGAGCGCAGGTCATCGATCTGCCGGACACCACGCTGTTGCCCGGCCTCATGGATGTCCATTCGCACCTTTTCCTCCATCCCTACAATGAGACTTCCTGGAACGACCAGGTTCTGAAGGAGCCTGTGGCGTATCGGACGCTCAGGGCGGGGGAGCAGGCGAAAGCCACCCTGCTTTCGGGTTTCACGACATTGCGCGACCTCGGAACCGAGGGGGCGGATTTCGCCGACGTGGGGTTGAAGCGTGCGATTGAGGATGGCCTCATTCCCGGCCCGCGTTTGTTCGTTGCGACCCGAGCGATTGTTGCCACCGGCGCGTACGGTCCGGCGCCTCGTAGCTTGCGGCCTGACATCTGTTGTACGCCCCAGGGTGCGCAGGAGGCGAGTGGTGTGCCCGACGTCATCCGCGCTACGCGCGAGCAGGCGGGGCGCGGCGCCGATTGGATCAAGGTGTATGCGGACTATCGCTGGGGGCCTGATGGAAGCACTCAGCCGTCCTTCAGCGAGGAGGAGCTCAAGGCGCTCGTAGACACAGCGCACACATCAGGTCGGCCAGTCGCGGTTCATGCGGCGACCGCCGAGGGAATGCGCCGAGCCGTGCTTGCGGGCGTCGATACCGTAGAGCATGGGTATGGCGGGACAGAAGAAGTTTTCAAACTCATGGCCGCGCGTGGCGTGGCATTGCTGCCGACCCTGACGGCGGAAGAGGCTATTGCGCAGTATTTCGATCACTACGAGGCGGGGAAGACACCGCCCACGCCCGATATGCAGCGCGCCGCCGCGGCGTTCCGGCTGGCAATGAAGTTGGGTGTCACGATTGGATGTGGGAGCGATGTGGGGGTTTTCACCCACGGAACGAACTATCGCGAGCTCGAATGGATGGTGCGCGATGGGATGACACCCACGCAGGCGCTGGCGGCTGCCACCGCGACGGATGCGAAGATTCTGCGCCAGGAGAAGACGCTCGGCCGCCTCGGGCAGGGGATGCTGGCGGATCTGATTGCCGTGCCCGGCGATCCCACGAAGGACATCGCCGCGATTGAACATGTCGTGTTCGTTATGAAGAACGGAGTGGTTTACAAGCGGCCTTGAGCGCGGGTCGCGAGGGGCCGTGGTTGCCTTCAGCGGCCGGGGACTTCAGCGGCCAATGCCTTCAACGGGTCGCCGGTGAGGCGGAAAATCTGCCACTCGCTCTTTAAGACCGCGCCCAAGCTGCGGTAGAAGCCGATCGAGGGCTCGTTCCAATCCAACACCGCCCACTCCAGGCGGCCGCAGTCCCGCGCCACCGCGGTTTGTGCCAGCCAGGCGAGCAGCCGTTTGCCGATGCCGCGCCCGCGCGCCTCGGGGCGCACGAAGAGGTCTTCCAGGTAGATGCCGGGCTTGCCGAGAAAGGTGGAGTAATTGTGGAAGAAGAGGGCGAAGCCGACCGGCTCGGTGCGGGCCGGGTCGTCACGGACGCAGGCAAACACGACCTCGGCGTAACGGCGCTCGCCAAACAGGCTTTTGCGCAGACCCTCTTCGGTGGCGACCATTTCGTGCTCGAGATGCTCGTAGCGGGCGAGGTCGCGGATGAAGCGCTGGATGAGGGGGACATCCTGCTCGGTCGCCGGGCGAATGATGATGTTGTCGCTCATGGATCGCGTTACCTCAGCAGATCGTCTCGCGCCTGCTCGCGTTCGCGCTGGTACAGGCGTCTTTCGCTCACGTCTCAGCCCGTGCTTTGCAGCCCTTGCGCAATGCCCGCGATGCTCGCGAGCAGCGCTTCAAACAGATCACGGTCACGGCGGCCGCTGGCGCGCCAGCGTTGTAACAGGTCGACCTGCATGAGGTTCATCGGGTCGACGTAGGGGTTGCGCAGTTGAATCGAGCGCTGCGATGTTGGATCCGTGTCGAGTAACTCGCGGCTGTCCTTGATGGCGAGGATGTGCTCGCGGGCTGCCGCGTATTCGGCGCGGATGTCCGCGAAGAAGTGCCGCAGCGGCTCGGGCGCCAGTGCCTGGTATTGCTCGGCAATGTCGAGATCCGCGCGCGCCAGCATCGTCTCGACGTCGTCGAGCAGGTTGCGCAGGAAAAACCAACTCGCATAGGCCTCGCGCATGCGCGGCAGCCCGTGCTTTTCCAGGGCGGCGCGCAGGCCGGTTCCGGCTCCGTACCAGCCGGGAATCATGTGCCGCGTCTGCGTCCAGGCGAACACCCACGGTACGGGCAGGAGCCCGTCGATGCCGCGATTTTCCTCGCGGTGAATGGAGCGCGAGCCGATCTGCATCCCCTCGATGACGTCGATGGGCGTGACCGCCCGGAAATATTCGAAAAACTCGGGCTGGTAGGCGAGGCGACGGTAGGCTTCGCGACTCGCATCGGCGAGCGTCGTGGCGCAGGCGAGCATGCCCGGCGAGTCGGGCGCCAACGTGTCGCGTTTAGCGGCTGACGTCGTGAGACTCAGGGCATTGAAGGCCCGCTCCAGCGTACGCATGGCGATCGGACGCAGGCCGTAGCCCTGTTTGATCGTCTCGCCCTGCTCACGGATTCGTAACACGCCATTGACGGCGCCGGCCGGGGCCGCCATCACGATCGAATCGATGCGGCCGCCGCCGCGCGCGAGACTCCCACCGCGTGCATGAAACACGACAGTCCGGTCGCCGGCGGCTGCCAGCACTTGCGCCAGGGACCGCTGCGCCTGGTGGATTGCCATGCGCGATGCGCACGTTCCGACTTCCTTGTTACTGTCTGAATAGCCCAGCATCACGCACTGTTGGCGGCCATGTGCCTCCAGGTGACGCCCGTAGAGAGGGTCGGCCAGGAGCTCCTGCATGGTCTGGCCGCAACGCTCGAGCGCGTCGACCGATTCGAACTGGGGCGCGATGTCGAGAGCCACTTCCCCGGTGCGTTTGTCGTAGACAGAAGCCCAGCGAGCGAGCAGCAGCGCGGCGAGAATGTCATCCGCGCCTTTCGTGCCGCTCACAATGAAGTACCCGACCGCTTCCGGACCGTAGCGGTGACGGCCTTGCGCGATGGCTTCGAATACGGCGAGATTGCGCTTTCCGAGAGCATCGAGCTCGACCGCCGGGCCTCGGTCGTGTTCGAGTGCATCCGCCAGAAGCTCGCGACGCTCCGCGCTGGAGCGCTCGAGCCATTGCGGGTCGTCATAACCGCGTGCGATGACCTGGTGAAGAATGGTCGCGTGCTGACGCACATCCAGGGTCGCCAGGTGAAACCCGAATGTCTCGATCCGCCGCAGCAACCGCCGCACGTAATAGAGCCCCGCGTTCGTGCCCTTGTTGGCTTGCAGGCTTGCGGCAACGAGACGCACATCGTCTCTGAACTGGTGCGCTTTTTCGTAGCCGTTCGCACGCCCGTCATAGGTACAGCGCAGTCTCTCGCCGATCTGTGCCAGAAATACCCGATAGGGCATGCGGTCGTGGCGCGCTGGTGTTATGGCGCGCGCGCCCGGCAGAAGAGTCATGTACTGCTCGATGCGCTTCGTCAGTTCCGGCGAGACATTGACGCGGCTCGCGCTCTGCGACAGGCGGTGCGCGACGACCTGACACTCTTCGTAGTACTTGTTGATGATGACGTGCTGTTGACGCGCCATTGTTTCGCGAATGGTCTTCGCGTGCACATCGGGATTGCCGTCCATGTCGCCGCCGACCCAGGAGCCGAAGTGCAGTATGGAGGGCAGATCGATCGAATCCGCCTGCACGCCGTATAACTTTTCGAGTGCCTGCGCGAGCTCCTCGTAAAACGCCGGAACGACGCGGTACAGGATTTCGACGAGATAGAAGAGAACCTGCTCCCGCTCGTCCGCTACGGTGAGCCGCTCACGCGGATGCTCTTCCGTCTGCCACGCCGCGGTGAGCTCGATGCGAATGCTGCTCCAAATCGTGCGGGTCTCGTGGGGTGTCAGTGTCGGGTCGAGCCGGTCGAGCATCAACTGCGCGATGCGCTGCTGTTTGTGAAGCAATGTCTTGCGCGAGGACTCCGTCGAGTGCGCGGCGAAGACGGGCTCGATGCGGAGGGTGCCGAGAAGCTCGAGCACCTCCTTGAGACTGAGGCCCTGGGATTTGAGGGCGGCGATGGCGTCTTCGACGCCGCCGGGTTGCGGCCGCTTGCTGTCCTTGACGAAGTAGTCGCGGCGGCGGCGGATGCGATGGACGCGCTCCGCGAGATTCACTACCTGGAACCAGGTGGAAAACGCCCGTACCAGATCTCGAGCCAGGGCGGGTGGCCGATCGCGGACACTCGCCGCTAATTCCCGGCGCGCCTGCTCGTCACCCTCGCGGCGTCCGATCGCGGCCACCCGGTCGAGCTCAACGAGCTTGAAAAGGGAGTCCCCGCCTTGCTCGGCGAGAATCTCGCCCACGAGAGCACCCAGGGCGTGCACGTCATCGCGCAATGCCTCGTGCTTCGGCGGAAAATGGATATCGCTACGGCTCACGGTGAGCCGCGCAGTTTACCGCGTTGGGCGCGGCATGTCCGGCCTAAGGCGCTCTAGCCGGCGAGCAGCACGGATTCAGCCCGCTCGAGCTCCTCCGGCTGTCCATAGATTACGACGATATCACCGTCGCGCAGAACGGTGTCGACGGCAGGCTCACGACCGAGAATTCCCAGTCTCCTGATCCCGGTGAACACCACCTCCACGCCGCGTCCGCGCACGTCACCGAGGGTACGCCCCACAGCCCAGGCACCCGGTGGAACGACCACCGATTTGATCTCTTCACGGTGCTCGTGAGTCTCGTCGAGTGGCCGTGCGTCGCCCCGGCGGACGATGTTTCGCAGGACGGCATACCGGTTATTGCGGATTTCATTGACGGTCCGGACCACCCGCGAGACGGGCACATGCAACAGCATCAACACGTGTGAGACCAGCATCAGGCTCGCCTCGAAAGTCTCCGGTACGACATCGGTGGCGCCGGCGTCCTGCAATTCCTTGATGCGTACGTCGTCGGCAGTACGCACCAGCACGGGCACATCAGGCCTCAAGCGGCGAACACTGTGAAGGATGCCCAGCGACGTGGCGGGATCGGAAAAGCTGATGACCACCGCGCTGGCGGTCTCCAGCCCCATCTTCACCAGCAGACTTTCGTCCGACGAGTCACCGAAGATCACCGGATCGCCCGCCTGCCGGGCGGCACGGATTCGTGCCGGGTCGAGGTCGAGCGCAATGTATTCGAACCCCTGCGATTCCAGCACCCGCGCGATGTTCTGGCCGACGCGACCGAACCCGCACAGGATGACGTGCTCGCGGTGTGCGATCTCGATCGTGGCGACGTCTTCGCGCGGGGTTGGCGGGGGTCCGTCCTCGCGTAGCAGGAGGCGGGCGACGGAGCGGTTGTTGTTGAGTATGAAAGGACTCAGGACCATGGACAATACAATGGCGACCAGCAGGGGCTCTCCGAACCGCGCCGGGATGAGATCGGCCTGCAGGCCGATGGTGCACAGGGCGACACCAAACTCACCGCCGATCGAGATCACGATACCGGTGCGCAGCGCCTTGAAGCGGCTCGAGGTGAAGGGCCTGGTCACGAGGGCCGCAATCGTGGCTTTCAGCACGACGAGAGCCACCAGCGTCGCCGACACCACCCCCAGCTCGCCGGCCAGCAGTCTCATGTCGAGGAGCATGCCGACGGAAATGAAGAACACACCGAGGAGGATGTCGCGGAACGGGCGGATCACCGAGTCGATCTGATGCCGATACTCGGTCTCCGCGAGCATCATTCCCGACAGAAACGCGCCCAGCGATAGCGACAATCCGGCCACGTTCGATGCCCACGCGGACGCCAGCACGACGAGCAACACCGTGAGGGTGAACAGCTCCCGCAGCCGGCTGTGCGCGATCTCGTGAAAAAGCGGCCGCAGCAGCCAGCGGCCGGTCGCCAGTACAGCGACGATAGCTACGATACCGCCGACGACCGCGAGTACGCTGCCGCTGAGTTGGAGATGGTCGCGTCCTGCCGCGAGTGCCGAGGCGAGCGCCAGGAAGGGCACGAACGCCAGATCCTGAAAGAGAAGCATGCTGAATGCGAGCCGGCCATGGGTGCGATTCAGCTCCGAGCGCTCCGTCAGCTGCTGCAGGAGGATGGCCGTGGAGCTCATGGAGATGGCGCCGCCAACCACGATCGCGACCAGCCAGGGCAATCCCAATGTCTTGCCGATGATGGCGAACACGGCCGCCGTGGCGCTGACTTGCGCGCCGCCGAGGCCGAACACCTCGCGACGCATCGCCAGCATGCGCGGCAGCGAGAACTCCAGGCCCAGGGTGAACAGCAGGAAGGCAACCCCGAGTTCGGCGAGTTGCCGTGTCGTGCCGGAATCCGACACGATGTTCAGGGCATGGGGACCGAGGATGACCCCAACCACGAGATAGGCGAGCGTGGTAGGGAAGCCGACACGACGCGCCAGCGTCACCAGGAGGACGGAGCTTGCGAGGAGAATGAGGACCTGAGTGAGAGGCGCAGTCATCGACTCAAACGCTCCTGGCGACAGCGTTTGAGTTATAGACTGCGTTGCCGAGAGCGCGCAACTAACCTGAGGGCCTTGGGGCGACCTCTGCCGCTTGTGAGCGCGCAACGCGCGCGTAACGAGCCCGAATCTTGCGCTGGCTGCGCTACCCGCCGGCGGGCCAGCACCGGAACGATGCCGATACTGGCCCGCGACCCACTTTAATCAACTGCCCCTTAAGTCAACCGAGGGCTCCGAGCGATGCGGGGACAGTGCCCGCCCGTGGCATGTGCGAGTATTCGTGTGACAGACGCGTGATCGTCTGATCGTCGTCGTCGTCGAGGGAAGCGGCCGTCCCGACGGGCAACGGCTGCCGTCCTTCCAGCATCTCGAGCAGCGTTTCGCGCGCACGCGCAACGCGGCTCTTGATGGTGCCGACGGCGCAACCACAGATGGCCGCAGCTTCTTCGTAGGAGAAGCCACTCACACTCACCAGGATGAGCGCGGTCCGCTGTCCAGGTGAGAGCGACGAAAGCGCCAGATTCAGGTCGCGCAATTCGAGCTTGCCGTCATGGTCGGGCGGCACGCTCGGCTCCGGCAGCAGATCCGTGTCCACGCCATGCGCTTCGAACTTCCGCCGCCGCAGCTGCGAATAGTGTTCGTTGCGCACGATGGTGAAGAGCCACGCCTTCAAGTTCGTTCCGGGCTTGAAGCGTTCGATGTTGTTGATAGCGCGCATCAGCGCTTCCTGGACGAGATCGTCCGCACGTACGCCGTCGCGGCACAGTGAGCGCGCGAATGTATGCAGTTGGGGCACGAGGGCCACCATGTCGTCCGTCACCATTTGCTCCCCTTCGGGTTTAATTGCCTGGGCCTGATGGGCAAGTTACTTGCTGCCTTGCCGCGCCAGAGTCGGCGGGGGAAGCCAAAGGGACTGAGAAGCTTCCCAAGCTCGTGTCGGACGAGTCCTACAAGCGGGGCCATGACCCTGGCTCAAAGGCCCGTAACTCACTGAAGGAGGGTTGGAAACTGCGTAAAGAGCCGCCTGCGCCCCTGGAACTCCCAGAGCCTCCCGCTCCCCCCGAGCCCCAGCTCGAGTCTCTCGAGGTCGTGGCTGCCGAAGGACTCCTCTTTACCAGCGACCGGGATCCAGGCATCAGCCGCACGCGCCGCGGGCGCGGCTTCCTTTACCGGCACCCGGACGGCAAGAGAATCGGGGACGGCGCCCAACTCGCGCGCATTCGCAGCCTCGCCATCCCGCCCGCGTATCGCGATGTGTGGATCTGTCTCAGTCCGCGCGGTCATCTTCAGGCGACGGGACGTGATGCCCGCGGACGCAAGCAGTACCGCTATCACGCCCGGTGGCGCTCTTATCGGGACGCGCAGAAGTTCGATCACATTCTGGAGTTTGGTCGCGCGCTGGCGCGGATCCGGCGGCGCGTGGCACAGGATCTGCGCAAGACCGGCCTGCCGCGCGCGCGGGTCCTGGCAACGATCGTCAAACTTCTTGACACGACACTGGTTCGGGTCGGTAACGAGGAGTACGCCCGCGCCAATGGCTCATTCGGGCTCACAACGCTGCGCAACCGTCATGTGAGCGTGTCCGGCGCTACCCTGCAGTTTGAATTTCGTGGCAAGAGCGGCATTTTTCATCGCGTTACCGTCAACGATCCCGCCCTGGCGCGCATCGTGCGCCGCTGCGTCGATATCCCCGGCCAGGAGCTGTTTCAATGGGTCGACGCCGACGGCGGCCGTCATCCGCTCGATTCCAACGACGTCAACGAGTATTTGCGCGAGGCCAGCGGCGGGCCGTTCACCGCCAAGGACTTCCGTACCTGGTATGCGACGGTCGCCGCGCTCGAGAGCTTGCGCAAGCTGCCTGTTGGTAACAAGACTGCAGTGCAACGCCAGATCAAAAAGGTGATCGCGGCCGTGGCGGCCCGGCTGGGTAACACTCCGGCGATCTGTCGTAAGTGTTATATCCATCCCGAGGTTCTGCTGGCCTATGCGGAAGGTCGCCTGGCGAAGCTCGTGGGTACGACAACAGCGCACGCGTTGCGTGCGCTGCTCCGCAAGCGTGGCCGCAAGACGTAAGAGGGCTCCTACGCCAGAATGGGCAATACAGCGCCGTGAGCGAGGGGAACACCCGATACGGTGTT
>DATBCZ010000057.1:0-14003 GCA_036270175.1 Steroidobacteraceae bacterium
GGTCCATGCCGGACTCACGGGCTTCGGCAAACATGCCGCCGCGCTGCTCTTCTTCCTTGACGTGATGTTTGATCATTTCGGACAGGACTTTCATCCTGGCGTCGTAGTAGTCGTCCTGCGGCCCCGCTGACTCGATTTCCGCGATCAACCGCTTCGCGCCGTCGTGCTCGACTTCGGCTTCGTGATGCGTATCTTTGTCTTCGGTCGCTTCGAGGAAGGCTGGGTAGAAGATCTCTTCCTCGATCTGCGTGTGAACCTTCAATGCCTGACATACTTTCTGTGCCAGCGATTCCTTGCGTCCCCCGGAGCGAGTCGATTCGAACTGCTTGAACCATTCCTCGACCTGGCGGTGATCCGCCTTGAGTAGCGCAATGGCGTCTGGCCGGGCGGCAGATTTGGCTTTCGCGCCCGTCTTGCGGGCGACTTTTGTCTTGGCTCTCGCCATTAACGCTCCCCTTTTAACCTGGTGGATGTGGAGCGATGGACCATGCACTCATTCAGACTGGCAGAACATCAGCCGTAGGCTGCGAACGCTGTCGGTGAGGGTCCTACAGAGCGCTCGCGGAACCTTGGCCGCCAACGCGCATTGTTTTGCTACTGTTACAGGAGCAGGAGAGAACGATGAAAAGAAACTATGTCTCGGCACTCATTGCGGCGGCTTCCATGGCGGTAGTGGCGGGCAATGCGTTGGCAGACGATGTAAAGAGCGATCAGCCGGTCAAAGACTCCTACATCACCACCAAGGTGAAGGCGGAGTTGGCCAAGGATAAAGGCACGAACGCGCGCGACATCCACGTCACGACCAAAGACGGTGTAGTGATGTTGGATGGGACCGTGGGCTCGGCCGCCGAAAAGGAGTTGGCGGCGCAGGACGCCAAAAAGGTGAAAGGCGTGGTGGACGTGCACAACGGCCTGTCGGTTAAGTAAGCCGCGACCACGTCAGCGCGACGTGGCGCGGGTTCTGATCCAGCCGTCGATCTCGGGTAACACCTTAGCGGCATAGAGTGCGTTTTGCCGGATCGAAGCCGCCGCCGCCAGAAAGGGGCGGCGTGCTTCGGCCGGGACGCTCCTGGCTACGTAGGCATCGAGGTCCGCGATTCGCTGCGGGTCGGCGGAGTATCCGGCGATGCTGGCGGCCAGCCGCCAGCGATCGGCCTTGTCGAGATGCAACGCCGGATCGTCCAAACGCGGCGCGACGACTTTCCAAACCAACTGCGGGTGGCGCAGAGCCAGCGCCTCAATGATCTCAGGGCTCCCCCCCGCCGGTATCTGGTCACTCATCGCGATATCGACCATACGCCGCGCCAGGCCCGGGTCCGTTACACCCGCGAGCGCCATCAATACATGCTGCTTCTGCAGCGGGTCGGCGGTCTTTCGCGCTCGTTCGACCAGGGCGTCGAATGTCACTACGTCGGCGTGGGCCGCGACGATGGTCAATGTCGTACGTTGCTCAGCAGGCGTACCCGAGTCCCCCGCAAAACTCTTGCGGGCGCGCTCGATCGCGGTCGGATCCCCAAAGGTGGACTGAGCTACCAACACGGAAGCGCGCAGAATCGTAATGTTGGAAGGCTCGCCACTGGCAGCGGTGTCCCCTAAACGAGTTGCGAGGGGTGTCAGCAGATGCAGGGCGAAGGCGCGAAAAGCCGCCCGCTCCGGCGTGTCGGAGTAGTGAGCGTCGATCTCGGTGAGCAGCACGATGGCCCGGCCCCAGACGATCGGATTCGCATCCGCAGGCAATGCAGCCGGCAGGCTCACAATTCGGGTCACGGGCGCATAGCCAGCAGTCCCGAGCGCAAAGGCGTCGTTCAGCAGGCCCAACTGATCAATCGGCTGCAGTTTTCCGAGCGCGGGCTGCAATGCCCCGAAGCTGTCGTTGTCATAGAGCACCCGGGCGTAACCCAACTGCCCTGCGTTGACGAGCACTGGCAACTCGAGCGTGAGATCCGCTGAGCCGCGTAACAGGACAGTCTGACCGTCGCCGTCTGTTGACTTGACCACGAGGGGCAAGCGCCACGTCTGGTGCGGCTCATTCTTGATCGTCACGGGGTCCTGCGCAAATCGACCCTCCAGCAAATGGGCCGCCTTCGCGGCGCGGGTGACACTCACCAGGGGCACCCCAGACTGTCGCGTGAAATCCCGCTCGATCGCCAGAATGGGCTTGCCCACGGCCTGTTGCATGAGGCTCCACAGATCGCTGTCGACCGTATTACCGAATGCATGGGCCTGCATGTAGCGGCGCACGCCGTCACGGAAATGGTCGCGGCCGACGTACGCGTTCATCATGGTGATGATCGCGGCGCCCTTGTCGTAGGTAATGTAATCGAACGCCTCCTCCGCCTGGTCGGCGGTGAGCACTTCCTGAACGACAGGATGTGTCGAAGGTACGGCGTCGGCCTGCTTGCCTCGCTCGAAAATCGACGAGGCTTGCAGGCTGGTTTCCCACTCCGGGTGCAGATCGTCGGCGACGAAGGTCTGCATCCAGCGCGCAAAGCCCTCGTTCAGCCAGAGGTTGTCCCACCATGACATGGTGACGAGATCGCCAAACCATTGATGGGCCATCTCGTGGGCTACCACCAGGAACACCACCCTGCGGTCCGCCTCGGTCGACTTCGCCGGATCGAATAACACGTGATTCTGCGAATAGAAAATGGCGCCCCAGTTTTCCATGGAGCCGCCGTTGATCTCCCCCGGTGCGGCGATCAGATCGAGCTTGGGCAGCGGAAAGCGCACTCCGAAATAATCGTTGTAGTAGTGAAGCAATCTGACGCCCTGCTCGAGCGCATAGGCCGCCTTCGGCGTATCGCCTCGCTTTACGACGACACCGACATCGACACCGTCCACGGATTGATGAACGCGCTCAAAATCGCCCACGCCTACGAAAAGAAGGTAGGTCGACATTTTCGGGCTCTCGGCGAAGCGCACCCGTTGCATCTTCTCAGACAGTGGCGTGATGTCAGCCACCGGCATGTTCGAAAGCGCCAGCTGATCCTTCGGGGCGTCTATGGAGATCGTGAAGGTGGCTTTGCGTGCCGGCTCATCCCAGCAAGGCAGGAGCTCGCGCGCATGCGCAGGCTCGAAGTTCGTCGCCAGGGTCCGGCGCGGACCGGCGGGACTCGAATAATCCATCGCGAAAAAGCCGAGGGTCGACTGCGCGATCCTGCCCGTGTATTCGATGGAAAGCACATGCTGACCCAGCGCCAGTGGAGCACTGAAATGAAGACTCGCTCGACCGGTCTTCCCCTCGAACGTCACGACGGCGTCGGGACCACCATCGACGGTTGCATGCTGAAATGCCAAACCCACCGCGTTGAGTACGACGTCATGGGTAGCCGTTTGGACGCCAACGGTGATTGCTAGTTTCCCGCGAAAGGTCAGCGCGTCGGCGTCGGGGGAAAGGAGTAGCTCGTAGTGTGTGGGTATCACCGCCTCGGGCAATACCTCGCGCGCGGCATGGGTTGGAGGAGCCGCTTCGACCGCCGCGGCGATTACAGAGCCGGACACGCAAACGAACGTCAGAGCTGCAGCGCGGGCCAAGGTCACCATGAATTATTGTTCCCTGGCTCGGGAACGTTGGCCGCGAGCCCGACTGGTTACTTTGTGGGGGCGGTGAGTGTAATCGCTTGGCGCTAGACCGTCAGCCACGGCCGGGGCCCTCCTTGAATAATATGGGCATATGCCCTAATATACCGGGAGGTGGAGAGCCCTCATGCTCAAAGACCCGAAATACCTCAACGACGTGGGCTGCAACGCGACGGCGTTACGTAAAGCCTCTCGCCGCCTGACACAGCTCTACGACGACGCACTCGAACAGGGCGGCCTGCGCTCGACGCAGCTGGCGATCCTGGTCGAGCTGAATAATGGGTCGGGACAGCCGCCCACCCTGGCGGAACTCGCTGACGCACTGGTCATCGAGCGATCCGCTCTGGGGCATACGTTGCGGCCACTCGAGCGCGAGGGATGGCTCACGCTACAGCCGGGCGAGGATCGCCGCCAACGCCATGTAGTCATCACGCCGAAGGGCAAGGCGAAGTGCAAGGAAGGCATCCGCCTCTGGGCGGCCGCCCAACACAGGTTTGAAGCTGTTTACGGTCGATCGGAGGCCGCGGCGCTTCGCCATACGCTACTCGGTATTGCCTATGACGAGCGGCTGGCAACGTTGAAAGGCTGAGTGCGTCGCCCACCGCGCGGGACTCGTCTCTTGAAATATTGGCATATGCCCACAGATCGCACCGTACCCGAAAATAGCCCCCTCCAGGAGAACACATGAATCGCCCCACTTCGTCTGCCCTGCTCGCCGCGCTGCTGTTGACAGCGACTGCGCAGGGCGCGTTCGCCGCGGATCCCGTCAACACACCGGCTATCACGCAATCCACGGCAAACGCGGATCTCATCGAGCGTTCAAATCACGCAGTGCGTCAGTACGTCCACGGACCCATAGCAAACGTCTGGATATTCCCCACTGCCGACTCGAACACCGTGTTTGTCCGCTACACCGTCAACACGTCGGAGCATCTGCTGCTGGTGGAAATGAAGGGCGATCAGATCGCGACATTGCGCGATTTCACCACGGAAGTGACCAGCCCCGTGACCTTGGAGGCCCGCGCAGCCTCGCAGGAGTAGTCAGGTGCGAGGCGGGAGCGAGTTGTAGCCGACGATCCTACTTGTGGAACGGCAATACCAGGGCCGCGTCGTGCGAAACCCACGGGAGCCGTGGCAGATCCCGAGTGACCTCCAACCTGCCATAGGCGTCCGCATCGAGCGGCAGCGAGAAGTAGAAACCCTGCAGAAAGTTGCAGCGATGCGCGGCTAGAAACCGCGCCTGCGCCTCGGTCTCAACGCCTTCGGCAACGACCTGCAGGCCCAGGTTATGGGCGAGATTGATGATGGCCAGCGCAATGGTCGCATCCTCCGGATGCTGGGTGATGTCGCTGATGAAATTACGCGCGATCTTGAGCGAATCCAGCGGCAACTGCCGCAAGTAGGACAGGCCCGAATAGCCCGTGCCGAAATCATCGACGGACAGCGACACGCCGAGTTGCTTGAGCCGCGTCAGGGTCTGAATCGCCTGACCCGGATCGTGCATCAGCATGGATTCGGTGATCTCCAGCTCGATCTTGCCGGGCGAGATCCCGGAGCACTCGATCACCCTGCGCATGTGGGCATCGAAGTTCGGCTGTTGGAACTGGCGCGCCGACAGATTGATGCTGACGGACTCGACTTCGATGCCGGCCCGGGCCCAGCGACGGATCTGCTCGCAGGCGGTCTCCAGCACCCACAGTCCTACGGGCACGATGAGCCCGGTCTCCTCGAGAATCGGGATGAACTCCCCCGGCAGCACCAGCCCGCGCTCCGGGTGTTGCCAACGCAACAACGCCTCGGCACCGCGGATTTTCCCCGTGGCGGCGCAGATCTTCGGCTGGTAATGCAGCAGGAACTCCCCGCGCTCCAGCGCGCGCCGCAGGCCGCGCTCGAGCCGCATGCGCTCGAGGCCACGCTGATTCATTTCAGGCGCAAAGAACTCGTAGAAGTTGCGGCCCTTCTCCCGTGCCCGGTGCATCGCCAGCTCGGCGTTCTTGATCAGGGTATGCGCATCGCCACCGTCGGTATCGAAGATCGATACGCCGGCGGTCGCCGAAATGAACGCCTCGCCATCGTCGAGGTCGAACGGCTGCGCCAGGGTATGCAGCATCCGCTGCACCACCGGGGCCACTTCCTCCACCTGCTCGATGTTGGAAAGGGCTATCGCGAACTCGTCCGCGCCCAGCCGGCTGACGCTGTCGTAGGCACTGACACAGGAGATCAATCGCTCGGCGACCTGGACCAGCACCCGGTCGCCGGCGGCGTGACCGTGTCCGTTGTTGACGAGTTTGAAGCCATCGAGATTGAGCGCCACGACAGCGATCGGGCGGCTCTTGCGCACGGCACGGGAGATCGACTGGGCGATGCGGTCGCGAAACAACTGCCTGTTGGGAAGGCCGGTCAGGGTGTCGAATTGCGCTGCATACGAGAGCTGCTCATCGGCCCGGCGACGCGCCAACGCAGTGCCGACTATGTTGGCGACACTCTGCACGAAGTTGGTGACTTCGGCAGTCACCCGCCCCGGCGTGGCACTACGGACCTCGAGCAGGCCGTAGGGCCTCTCGGGCCCGGATATCAGGGCCGCTACACGGCTACCCGGGTCGGCCCCATCCGGAGCCGAGCCAATGTTCACGCGAGACAGCAGGGTCAGCCCGCCGTGCGCGATCTCCAGCACGCGACAATATTCGAAGCCCAGCGTCTCATTGACCAACCGGACGGCATTTTGCATGAGCGCGTCCGCGTCAGGATCCGCCAGGGCCCGCTGCCCCAGATCGGCAATCAGCTTTTGCCGATGCTCGCGTTCCAACGCCTGCTGTTGCGAAACACGGAGCCTGCGCTCGCCGCGACGTTGCTCGAGGAGCGAGATGGCCAGCCGCGAGAGGCTCTCGAGCGCGAGTCGTTGGGAAGGCGAGAGGCGCCGGGGCCGATAGTCCTTGACACAAAGTGCGCCCAGCCCGAACCCACGGGCGTCGCGCAGGGGGATCCCGGCGTAAAAGCGGATCTTCGGGTCCGATACGACGAGGGGATTGTCCAAAAACCGGGCGTCCTCGAGCACGTCCGGAATCTCCAACATCTCCCCGCTCAGAATGGTGTGGGCGCAGAAGGCGATGTCGCGCGACGTCTGCCGGACATCCGGCAGACCGTGATTGGACTTGAACCATTGCCGCTGCCGGTCGATGAGACTGAACAGTGCAATCGGAGCCTCGCAGACCTGGGCTGCCAGCGTGGTAATGCTGTCGAACAACGGATCGCGAGGTGTGTCGAGAATGTCACACTCGTAGAGGGCCAGTTGGCGCTCGCGTTCATTGTCAGGCAGGGGCGCGCTCGACATCGATTCGGCTCCATTGAACGACCCTTCAATGAAGGCCGATCGGGGCGCGAATCCTAGGGGGATGGGGCGGCCGGCAAAGCCGGGCGTCCTGGACGAATGATGTAGGGAAATCTTGACGTGGCAGTACGCTCGGCCTAATTGAACAGCTAATGAACAGGTAGCGGTTTCAGGGACTCGCGGGAGCACTCCCGGCAGGCAGCAGGCCGGCAATGATCGGGAGCAGCGTCCGGGAGTTGCGGCCCTTGCCTACGAACGCCGCGGCGCCGGCCGCGAGAGAGGCGTCCCGGTAAACGGGCATGTCGCTGCTCGAATGCATCACAATGACAATCCGGGGCCACGCCGCTTTGATGCGCCGGGTCGCTTCGAAACCGTCCATGCCGGGAAGCGTTATGTCGAGCACGATCAGGTCCGGCTGCTCTGTCTCGCACAGAGTCAGCGCGTCCTCGGCGCATTCGGCCTCCAACAGCCGGAAGTGCGGAAACTCCGTGGAAACGAGCGCCATGACCGTCTGACGGACTCCGGCATGGTCGTCCACGACCAGGAGCGTGAAGGTCGCGCCAGGGCTACACATGGGTGCAAAACGTCTGGAAGTGAATCAACCACCCGACTGTAGCCTCCCCGGCGAGGCGCGCCTGTAGGGAGTTCTAGACGTTAGCGCTATTCGAGCGACGTTAAC
Organism: Steroidobacteraceae bacterium; assembly: GCA_036270175.1. Taxonomy (GTDB): domain Bacteria; phylum Pseudomonadota; class Gammaproteobacteria; order Steroidobacterales; family Steroidobacteraceae; genus 13-2-20CM-66-19. The sequence goes on from DATBCZ010000057.1 coordinate 7,587, forward strand.
CCATGCTGAATGGCCAGTTTGATAACTCCCGCAAGATCCGACACGTGGAGCTTCTGCATCATGCGGCTGCGATACGTGTCGACCGTCTTCGGGGAAAGATGCAACATAACCCCGATCCGGGCACTCGAATGGCCGTCGGCGACCAGTTTGAGGATTTCACGCTCACGCTGGCTGAGACTGCTCAAAGGGCTGACTGCACTGCGGTCACTCACTCCCTGGGCGACGATTTCGGCCACCCTGGGACTCAGATAGCGCCGGCCGGATTGTACGATCCGTATCGCGTCGATCACTTCCCGGCTCGCCGATTCCTTCAGCAGGTAACCGCGCGCCCCCGCTTCCAAGGCGTGGAAGACATGTTGGGCGCCGGCGTGCATCGACAGGATCATCACCTGAACTTCCGGATTGCCTGCGAGGATCTGGCGGGCCGCCTCGATTCCATCGAGTTCGGGCATCGAGATGTCGATGATCGCAACCCGGGGAGCCAGCCGCAAAACCCCTGCGACGGCTTCACGACCGCTACCCGCCGTCCCAACCACTTCCATGTCGGGCTGCGCCGCCAGTAGCGTGGCCAGGCCATCGCGAAGGATGGCGTGATCGTCGGCCACGAATATCGTCGTACGCATCGACTGCCCCCACATCCTTACCGGAGCGTCCCAGACGCCGGCGGCCAATTCAACTCAACCGTCACCCGGGTGCCCTCGCCGGGAGCCGACTGCAGCTGCAGCCTACCGCCAATCGCCTCCGCCCGCTCGCGCATGGTCGTCGTGCCCATGCCGTATCCGCCCATGATCGGCTTGCGCGCCGTGTCGAAGCCGACGCCATTGTCCATAATGCTCAATACAACGCAGTGGGCATTCTGCCGCAACGAGACTTCGGTTTCGCTGGCCCGGGCGTGCTTCACGATGTTGTTCAGAGCCTCCTGCGCGATACGGAACAGCGCAATCTCGTCCGTCGCTGCGAGCCGTGGCTGCGGCTCCGTGCCGGCGATGCTCATCTCGACCTCGGAGCGCCGTGCCACCTGGCCGACATGCTCTTTGAGTGCCGCGAGCAGACCCAGCTCATCCAGCCCCGGGGGTCGCAGCTCCACCATGATGTCGCGTAGGTGGCACGTCGTTTTTTCCAGTAGGCCCTGCGAGTCCTCGAGACGCTCCCGGACTTTATCCGGGGTGTCGTCCGGTAGCGCATCGTCGATGATCGTCAGGTTGAGACTCAGCGCAGTGAGCTCCTGGCCGACAGCGTCGTGCAGCTCCCGGGCAAGAGTGCGCCGCTCCGCTTCCTGCACCGTCAGCAAGCGATGGGAAGTTGCTTGCAGGCGGCGCGCATACTGTTCAGTAACCGCCTCCGCATTCTTACGCACGGTGATGTCGATACCCATGCCGATCAGACAGGGTACGCCGCCAAAGGCAATGCGCTTGCCCGTGTAAAAATAGTCTTTCGTGCTGCCGTCCTTGGCCGTAAAGGCGGCCTCGACACAGGACTCGCCCTGCTCGAAGGTCACCTGGATCTCCCGGGCCACCCGCTCCCGATCCTGGCCAGTGAAGAAATCCAGTGGATGCATGCGCGCGATTTCCTCGTCGGTATAGCCGGTAACCGCGACCAAGTTTCGATTCCAACGCAGCAAACGCCCATGCTCGTCATAAAGATAGAGCACGCCGGGCAGACTTTCGATCATCGCATCCGTAAACGATCTCTCGCGCTCCGCGAGCTCCTGCGCACGGCGGCGCGCGGCCTCGCTGGCGAAGTGATCCAACGCAAACGACAGATCGGCGGCCGCCTCTTCGAGCAGCGCGACCTCCTTATCGCGAAAATAGCCGACCTCGCGGGCATAGACTGTGAGGACTCCGCGCACTTCTCCGGAGCGGCGGATCGGAAACGCCGCCGATGCGCGCAGGCCGAGCTGCTCGAACTGGGCTCGCCACGGCAAGGCCGACTGTTCATCGGAAACATCGTTGCGGACATACGGCTTGCCTTGTCGGAATGCCTGCCCGCTGGGCCCACGGCCACCAGGCCGGTCGTCGGCATAAATTTCCACGCCGTCCAGGTAGCCGCTGTCACCACCCCACTGCGCCGCCGGCATCAGCCGCTGGGTACTGGGCGAGTGCCAGCCGATCCAGACCATGGCGCAGGCGCCCTTCTCCACCAGTATCTGACACACCTGCTGGAACAGGCTATCGCGATCCGCTGTCCGCACGATCGCCTGGTTGATCAGGCTACGGGCGACATTCAACCGGCTGACCCGGTCGAGCTCTTTCTCTGTTTGTTTCCTTTCTGTGACATCGTTGACAGTCAGGAAGCCAAGCGATCGGCCTCCGGCATAGTGCACGCGGGAGCCGGCGTATCTGAATACACGAGTCCATGCCGGTGAGAAGCGCCTGATAGTCAGCTCGAGGTCGCACACGCTCTCGCCGCGTAACACCCGCGCCAGCGGCCACTCCTGCGGCGGTATGGCGACGCCCTCCAGGGTGGTGAGCTCAAACAACTTCGGCGCATCCGCGAGGCTGTGGATGGCGTCCTGCGAGCTGGCGAATCCGTACATCGCCAAGGCGGCGGGATTCCAATAAATGAACTCGCCCGTTGAATCGACGATCACGAGCCCTTCGGACAGGTGCTCTACCACCGTTCCGGGTGCCTGCGCCATCAGGGACTTCGGGAACTTCACTTTCTTCGGCGCACGCGTCGCGTCGGTGCTACGCGCACCCGTCCGGCGCCGCAGCGGTGGATTCGCTGAATCTCTGGCCAATCGGCAGCTCTTCGTCAGGGGTGAAGAATCCGCGCACACGGTTGTCTATTGGAGAGTACTTTGTCAATCGATTGCGACCCGCTGGGGCCGGAATTCCACGGCAATTCACCGTGATGACGCGTCGCAGCAGACCGGCTCGGCGGCGATTCGATGAAATCGATCAGATGGGGCGCCCTGAGGATGTGGCCCGAGCAACGGCGCGCGGAATGGGTCGGAGAGCCGCTGGTGTTGACCAGCACGGAATTCAGCGTGCTCGAGTTGCTGTTGCGGCACGGAACATTATCCACAGCGCCGCGACAAGATTAGCCCGTCGAAGGTAAACAATCGTAAGGCAGTAAATAATGGTAAAGCGCCGCCAGGGAATGTGAATGCGTTGGCGAAAGCGACGGAATCCCATGTGATCCGTTGCATTTCCGCAATAACATAAGGCAGCAGTACCGGACTGCGGGCACAGTCATTCCCCAGGGATTCAACATGCAGCGCATTCTCGGGCTACTCATCGTATTGGGGCTGGGCGCGACCGTTGCCGCGACAGCCGCCGAATACAACCCTGTCAGCACCTATCCCGTGAGTATAGGCCCGGAAATGCGCCGGGTGATCGTGGGCTTTCGCGCCACCGCAAACAACTCGGTGGTGCAGACATTCAAGCCCCGTGATCGGGCGCAGAGCGTGGCGATAGTGCAGGCACAAACGTCGGTCGCCGACATCTCGAGCCTCGCGTCGCGTGTTGGGCTTTCCATGAAGAAGTCCCGGCAGCTCACCCCGAGCATGCATGTCATTGTGCTCAACCAGACACTGTATGGAGCTGATGTCGAGTCCGCGCTGAGCGCGCTGCGGGCCGACCCCGCCGTCGAGTTCGCCGACATCGACCAACGGCGTTATCCCATGTCGCTACCCGACGACCCGCTGTTTGTGGCTACGTCGGGGGCGACCGGACAGTGGTACATGCAAACGCCCAGCAGTGCGACGACTGACTTGGCGGCAACCGATGCAGTGTCGGCTTGGACGATTACCACGGGGAACACTGGAACGGTCATCGCTGACGTGGACACTGGCGTACGCTTCGATCATCCCGATCTGCTGCGCGCCGGCCTTGGAACGAGCGGCAGACTGCTACCCGGTTACGATTTCGTGAGCGGGGATGAAAGCAGCAGCGGCGCGCCGCTGGGCACGTACCTGATCGCCAATGACGGCGACGGTTGGGATCCGGACCCAACCGACCCGGGTGACTGGATCTCCGCCACGGATCAGCAGAACGCGCTGTTTCCAAGCGCCAGCTGCCCCGTCGCCAACAGTTCCTGGCATGGCACCCGGGTGGTCGGAATTCTCGGCGCCATCACCAACAACAGTGTCGGCATCGCTGGCATGACCTGGGGTTCCTGGATCCTGCCGGTCAGGGCCCTCGGCAAGTGCAGCGGTTACGACTCGGACATTATCGCCGGTATCGAATGGGCCGCCGGGATATCGGTGTCGACCGCGGCGACGCCGGTTCCCGACAATCCCTTTCCCGCCAACATCATCAACCTCAGCCTGGGGGGCACCGGAAGTTGCATCAGCGCGTATCAGATCGCCTTGAACAAGGTCACCAGCCTGGGCGCACTGATCGTGGTTTCCGCCGGAAACGCCAGCACAGCTGTCGGGGCGCCGGCTAACTGCAGCCCGCTGGTACCGGGCCTGATTGCCGTAGCCGGACTCCGCAACGTCGGCACCAAGGTGGGATACAGCAGCTTCGGCCCGGAGGTCGGTATTTCGGCGCCCGCCGGCAACTGCGTCAACACCAGCGGCGCGTGCCTGCGGTCGATCGATACCACGACGAACCTCGGGACAACGACGCCGGGCCAGAACAGCTACACCAACCAGACCAACACCAACCTGGGCACCAGCTTCTCGGCGCCCATCGTGTCGGGCATCGCGGGCCTCATGCGTGCCGTCAACGGCAATCTGACGCCGAAGCAGTTGGTGGCGCGCCTGGAGTCGAGTGCCACGCCCTTCCCAGCAAACACCAATTCTCTGCCGGTATGCCCGGCGTCCGTTACGGGAACCGAAGAATGCTCCTGCCCGCCCTCGGGGGAGTGCGGAACCGGTATGGCCAACGCTCTGAGCGCGGTCAACTGGGCGCTCAAACCCATCGCAGCCGTCGCTTTTCCAGCCACATATACGGCGGTCAGCGCAGTCGTATTCAATGGGAGTGGCAGCGCCGCCGCTTGCAATCGCACAATTGCGTCTTATGCGTGGACCGCCAGCGGCGGCCTCACAATTACTTCCGGTGCCAACAGTTCACAGGCTAGCGTTACAGGTTCGGGCACCCTGGTGCTCACCGTCACCGACTCGCAAGGGGCTACCGACACCGCGACCATCACTGTAGGCGCTACAAGCGCGACGAGTACCGCGCCTTCGACGGCGGGCAATAATGCGTGCACGAGCGCGGTCGCGTTCACTCCGGTGGCACCGACTGTCACCGAGGCATTTGTGCCCGCCACCGTCGGACCGGCAGTCGCAGCCACGCTGACGATCACTTTGAACAACTCGAACGCATTTGCCCTCACGCAGTCGGATCTGATCGATACGCTGCCGAGCTCATTGAGCGTCGCGGGAAACGGGACTACGACTTGCACAGGTGCGACGGTCTCCCTGGTCGCGAGCGGCACCAGCATAGCTCTCACCGGGGCGATAATCCCTGCCAAGGGAACTTGCACCGTAACGGTGCCAGTCTCGAGCACGACCGGGGGTAGTTATACGAACAACATCGCAGCGAACGCGCTCACGACGGGACCTGCAGGTGGTAACACCGCGACTGCCACTGCCACACTGAGCGTTACGGCACCGGTTGCACCGACAATTACCGAGGCCTTTGCGCCGGCCAGTGTCAGCACCAACTCCCAATCAACGCTCACGATCAGTCTGAGCAACTCAAACGCTTATCCTTTGACCCAGGTCGCACTCACCGATGCATTGCCGAGCGGGCTGAGCGTAGCGACCTCTCCCGCCGCTACCAACACATGCAACGGCTCCGTGTCGTCCGCCACCGGTTCGGCGGCGCTCGCGAGCGGAACGATCCCTGCCAGTGGAAGTTGTACGATTACCCTGAGCGTGTCGAGCGCCACGGCCGGCACTTACACAAATACGATCGCTGCCAGTGCACTCACGTCCGCTCAGAAAGCCAGTAACACGGCTGCGGCTTCGGGCACATTGACCGTGACCGCACCCAGCCACGGCGGTGGCGCGCTCGATTGGTTGGATCTGACGTTCTTCGCGGGAGTCCTCCTGGCAGGGCGGCGGCGATTTGCTCAAGGCCGCGCCGCCTTGCTTTGATCGAGCCGCAAGATAGTGCGGTAAAGGACTTCGGTACCGTTGGCAATGTCGTCCCACGATGAGAATTCCTGGGGGGCATGGCTGATGCCGTCACGGCTCGGCACGAATATCATGCCCATCGGCGCGATCCTGGCGATCTCACCGGCGTCGTGAACGGCGCCGCTGGGGAGGTCGGCAGTCGACAGGCCGGCGGTGTGCGCCGCTTCCCGAATGGCGTTCTGAACCGATGGATCACTCAGCGCGGGCGCGATGTCATTGATCACGACACATTGAGTCTCCACGCCCTCCTCGGTATCCGTCTTGGCGAACCGTTGCTGAATGAGTTCCCACATGCGCTCGATCTTCGCAGCGTCGAGATCGCGCAG
>DATBCZ010000058.1:0-2509 GCA_036270175.1 Steroidobacteraceae bacterium
CACCGATGCGCAATGCGCGGCCGTCGGCGAGGTGCTGGATTCCGGTTGGCTGTCGATGGGACCGCGGACGGCGACGTGGGAGCAGGGCTTCGCCGATGCTGCGGGAGCCCCGCACGCGGTCGCGTGCTCCAGTGGAACGGCGGCGCTGTGCATGGACCTCAGCCGTGTAATGTGATACACATATATAATATATCTGAGAGCCAGCGGCTATAAAGACAGGACTCCGTCCTGTTTAGGAGCGTATCTATGGCGGGGCGTAACTTTCTCTTCGTTCCCGGGCCGTCCAACGTTCCCGATCGTGTATTGCGCGCAATGCACGTTGCGATGGAAGACCACCGCTCCCCGAGCTTTCCGGAGCTGACCCGCGCCTGCCTGGACGGCCTGAAGGCTGTGTTCAAGACAGCTTCCGGCACCCCCCTGCTGTTCCCCTCCTCCGGCACCGGCTGCTGGGAGGCCGCGCTGACCAACTGCCTGAACCCCGGGGACAAGGTGTTGATCGCCCGCTTCGGCCAGTTCAGCCACCTGTGGACAGACATGTGCCAGCGGCTTGGATTCGACGTGGAGATCCTGGAAACACCCTGGGGCGAAGGCGCCCCCGTCGCGCGCTACCTCGCCTCGTTGCGCGCCGACGAGCGGCACGCGATCCGCGCGGTGTTGGTTTGCCAGAACGAGACAGCCACGGGCGTGACGAGCGACGTCGCCGCCATCCGCCGGGCAATGGATAGCGTCAATCATCCCGCCCTGCTGTTTGTCGACTCCGTCAGCGCGCTCGGTAGCATCGACTTCCGGATGGACGATTGGGCGGTGGATGTCTGCATCAGTGGCTCACAGAAGGGCCTGATGCTGCCCGCAGGCCTCGGGGTGACTTGCGTCAGTCCCAGGGCGCTCGAAGCGGCGCGAAGCGCGACTTCGCGGCGCTGCTACTTCGATTATCGGGACATGGTGCAAGCCAACGCTTCAGGTTACTTTCCGTACACTCCGCCCCTGCCCCTGTTGTACGGTTTACGCGAATCGTTGCGGATGATCGCGGAAGAAGGTTTGGATAACATCCTGCGGCGCCACAGCTACCTGGCCGGCGGCGTGCGCGCCGCGGTGTTCGAGGGCTGGAAACTGAAGCTCTGCGCCGTGGCCCCCAACTGGTACTCGGATACCGTATCGGCGGTAATGGTTCCGGAAGGCAAGGACGCTGCGGCCGTCATCGAGCGCGCCTTCACACGCTACAACCTGTCCCTTGGCGCGGGACTGTCCAAAGTCGCGGGCAAGCTGTTCCGCATCGGTCACCTGGGCGACCTCAATGAGCTCATGCTCCTCGGGGCGATTTCGGGAGCCGAAATGGCGATGCTGGATTGTGGCATCCAGATCGAGGCCGGGAGCGGTGCCGCCGCCGCGCAGAGTTACTGGCGCAAGCATTCTTCCGCCGTTGAGACTCGGGCGGCGTAGGCCCGCGTAGGGCCGGGCGGCGTGGGGCCGCGCGGCGTAGGTGCGGGTGGCCGTAGGCTCGGGACCCTAGGCCCTGCTTTCTTCCTGGCTTTTCTGAAGAAGCCGGGTCAGGGTGTAGACCGTGTTGAGATGGGGAGTCGGCGTGTCGGTCAAGCGCGCCAACTCGATGACAGCTCCCAACAGAGCGTCGATTTCGAGCGGCCGTCCCGCCTCGACGTCCATCAACATCGACGTCTTGTGGTGGCCAACCTTCTCCGCGCCGGCAATGCGCTTCTCCATCGGAACGCGGAACGTGATACCGAGCTTATGCGCGACGTTCTGCGCCTCGGCCATGATATCGGCCGCGAGCGCGCGGCTGGGCGGATACTGGCAGATACCGGCGAGCGTTGCCCTGGACAGGGCGCTGATGGGATTGAATGTTATGTTGCCCCACAGCTTCAGCCAGATTTCCGCGCGAATATCGTCGAGCACCGGCGACTTCAGCCCCGCGGCCGTGAAGCAGTCTGCGACGCGGCTGACCCGTTCGCTGCGGGTGCCATTCGGCTCACCGACCGGGAACCGCGTCCCTTCGACATGTCTGATCACGCCGGGGGCAACGAGCTCCGCCGCGGGATACACGATGCAGCCGATCACCCGCTCGAAGGAAATGTGGCTTTCGAGCGTCCCGTCCGGATCCACGCTCAGCAACCGGGTTCCCTCGAGCGGGCCGCCGTGCGCGTGGAAATACCAGTAGGGAATTCCATTCTGCATCGGCACGACGATGGTGTTGGGGCCGAATAGCTTCGGAACGTCGGCCGCCACTGCCGCGACCTGATGCGCCTTCATGCCGAGGATGACCAGGTCCTGGGGACCCGCTGCGGCGTAGTCAGCGGTCGCCTTGACATGCGGGACGGCTTCCTCGGAGCCGTCAGCCAGGATGAGCCGGATTCCCCTGGCTTGCAGCGCTTCGAGGTTCGCGCCCCGGGCGATGAAGGTCACGTCCTCGCCGGCGAGCGCGAGCCGGGTGCCAACATAACCCCCGATCGCGCCCACGCCGATGATCGCGATTTTCATCGGCGTACCCTCGGCA
>DATBCZ010000059.1:0-15799 GCA_036270175.1 Steroidobacteraceae bacterium
TTCCGTCAACCCGAGGCGCCCCGGAACGTTGCACCCTTGCAGGTCACTTTTTCGGCGAAGAGGGCACCGAACGTGAACACAAAACACAGGGATCTCAAGCGCGCATTGGCCTATATGGGTGGAGCGGCACTGCTGGTCTGCCTGGCTAGCTGCGGAGACGACAACCGCGATTACTTCGTGGGACCCGGCCCTGGCAGCCCAGGATACACCCCCAACTCCGTAGCCATAGCCGACGTAAATGGCGATGGGACACCGGACCTCCTCGTCGCCACCACGGTCGATCAGGGCCTCGCGAACGATCCGGGTGTCGCCTCGGTCTACCTCGGAGCCCCCACCGCTCCGGGCACCTATCAACCGGGCACCGACTACTCCACCACGGGAACGAACCCCTCCGGCATCGCCGCCGTGGCCCTCGCGGGCTCCGGAAGCACGGACATGGTGGTCTCGAACTTCGGGAACGGCACGGCCTCGGTCCTCATGCACGACCCGGCCAATCCCGGCAAATTTCTCGCCGCCACCACGCTCACCACGGGCGGGCAACCCAACCAGGTCGTGAGTGCCGACCTCAACGGCGACGGCCTGCCCGACCTGGTCTTTGCCGACCTCAGCACCAGTGGCAATGCCATCGTAATGCTGCAGAACGCTACGACTCCGGGACAATTCGCGGCACCCCTGGATCTGCCCACAGGAGGCATGACCGCCAGCGTGGCCATCGGCGATCTCAACGGCGACGGCAAGCCCGACATCGTGGCCACCACCTTCGATACCAACGGCAACAACGGCGCGGTGGCTGTCTTCCTCCAGAATCCAGCCAGCCCCGGCACCTTCATGGCGCCCGTGACCTTCCCCGCGGGCGCGCAACCGCAGTCGGTGAGAATTCTCGACGTGAACGGCGACGGTTTACCGGATCTGGTGATCGCGAACCGGGGACCGGGAAGTGATGGAACGGGATCGGCCGGTGTCTCGGTGCTGATCCAGGACCCCGCGCATCCCGGCAGCTTCCTCGCGCCGGTCACTTACACGACACCCTGGGGTGCGATCGACGTCGCTGTGGCCGACCTGAACGGTGACGGGAAGCCCGACCTGGTCGTCGCGAGCCTTGGGCCCGGCCCGACCGGTGCCGTCTCGGTGCTCCTCCAGAGTACGACCACCGCAGGTACCTTCGGAACTGCCACGAGTTACGCCGGCTTCGGGCAGCCTCTGAGTGTGGCGATCGCGGATCTCAACGGCGATGGCCATCCTGACATCGCGGTAGCCGACGGTTTCACGGCCAGCGTCATGTTGCAAAACGCGGCTTCCCCCGGAACGTTCGCCAACGCCGTGCAGGTCAACTAGCGCGTCGCCTCTTCCCAATCCTGTCGCCCGCGAGCCATGAGCGCGGCACGGTCCTCGGGCAGCACCCAGCGCTGCTCGACGAGCTCATCCAGAGCGTGTCCGAACCGATCGAGGTAATCCTCGCGGCTCCCGTAGCGCTCCTCGACAGACTTGCGCGGATCGCGCGCCTTACGGCGCTCGCTCGCCGTTCTGGCGAACGGAATGTAGGAAGCCTCGAACGCGACCCGCTGAGTGGGCGCCCCGATCGAGGGGTCGCGCAGATTCCAACCCGCATAGGTCCCGAGCGGCACGACGAGTTCCGGCAGCCGCACTCCATCGCTTTCATTGCCATCCACGTCCACCTGCGGCACCAACAAGGGGAAATGCTGGCCCACCTTCGGCGGCTGGATGCCGAGCACACCTTGACGCCATTGGGGACCGAAATCGAGGCGCGCGACATCACTGGCCTCCTGCGCCCGATTGACGTTGGGAATCGGGGGAAACGCATACTCGCGTAGCGGGACGAGCGTCCCATTGTCGATCCGCGGATAGCTGCTACGAGGCGGTGCGGTGTCGCTCCTGACCCACGCGTCCATGTTGGTCAGCATCGCGCGCCAGAAATACTTGATGGGCAGCGCGGACTCCGCCTCCTGCCCGAGCAGATCGCCATCCCCTTTGCGCGGCGGCGCAGGGCCGGAAAAATGTTGTAGTCCCGTGAAGTGATAGATCCTGACATTGTCCGACAGCGGGACATCCTGCTTGCCTTCCGCGTCGACGGAAATGAGCGCGGCGGCCCGCCCCCAATACTCGTAGGACGTGTTCGAGAAAAAGATCTTCGGCACGACCTTCTCGGCCGTCGCCCGATCGAGCAAGCCAGCGCGCTCGCCGGTAACCGGATCGGTCTCAGGAAGATCGGTGAAGGGGAAGACATCGGTTGGAAAGTAGACCGACGAGGTCGGTTGTGCGTCCCGCGAAGGCTGCGCGAACCGATAGTTGAAACTGCCGCGGCCGGCGCCCGCGACGTGCGCGAGAACGCCGTCCAACGCGGGTTTGCCCTCTTCGTCGGCATTGAACCCTTCATAGAGGAAATCGCGCAGGAAACGGCCGTTTTGCGAAATCCCCTCGCCGTAGACACGGGCCGCCGGGACGAGCGAATCCGGGCGGTGCTTGGCGTAGGAGGCAAAGTCGCGGATCGCCGCGAAACCGAGGCCTGCAATCACCGGATCGGCCACGACATACACGTATTCGTAGATCCGACCGGGCTGAAAGCCGCCGTTCAGATGAATATGCCGATCGCTGGGAGTGAGTTTCCCGTTGACGGTCTCGGCGAACTGCCATTGCGACGCCGGAATGAGAATGCGCTTGGCATCCCGTGAGTCGCGAACGGTCAACACGTTACGGGAATCACTCATGTTGGCGACCGGATACTCGAGGCCACCGATGGTGCCGGTGATCAGGTGCCCGAGCGGAATCTCCTCCGCTACGCGCGACAGCATCACATCGCCCCGGAGTAAGCCGGAGATCCGCCGGCCGCCCTCTTTTGCGATGGGGGCATACAGCTTCAAGGCATCCTGCCCCGCGGCATCCCATTGCCACCCCACGCTGACGATCGTAAAACCCTTGCGCAGCAACCACGCATCACCCGCGTCGTGGGCGAGATCGGCATCGCCGCCATCGACGAGGGAAACGAAGCGCGCCCGCCCGCGATTGGGGACTTCCAGCAGCAGCGAGCCGTTGGCCCGGTGCGGGTCCTTGGGTCGAAACGCCACGAAATCCGCGGAAAATTCGACTTCACCGTGTCTCAGATTCACGGCGTCATGCAGGTCCACGATGCGGGAGTTGTGCGCGTTGTCGACCCGCGCGGAGAAGAAGATTTGTCCGATGAGTCGCTCGTAGGGGCCGGCGTCGCCGAAGCTCTTTCCCGCGAGCACGTCCGTGCGCGACTCGATCTCGACGCGGGTGACGCGCGCCTGCAGAGGCGCGCTCACCCAAACCAAAATCAACAGTAGTCGAAGAACCCAGCCAGTCTGCCGCATGCGCGGCAGATTAGCATGTCAGGAGATTTACTTGACGCTATAGCCCCGTGCGTCGAGACAAGCGCCCATTGCGCGGCGATAGTCAGCGGAAGTTCCCTGCAGGTTCATCGACCGTGTCGGATCGAAGCCGGTCTGCGACGCGGACCACTTGTGACACTCGAACTTATCGGTCGCAGTCTGTTGCTCGCTCTGACCGTTGCGCGGATAGACGAAGACGTCCGACGCACTGGTCCAATTACCTCGCGGTCCGGCGCTGGCAGCGTTCGACTCGAGGCTGTTGGTAGCCGGCGGCGGCGAGTCATTGGATTGCGGCGCGGGGACGTAGTCCGCTGACGGCGCATCGCTTCCATCCGGCACATCGCCCGGCGCCGGCTCGTTCGAACCACTCTGCACCACCGGCGGCGGATCGGTCGCTACATAGCCGTTGTAGCTCGGGTCCCACTGGTAGTACGCGTTGTCATAGTAGTAGTACGGCAGCCCGCCCCAGTAGTAGGTGGCGTAGCCGAAGGGCAGGACCGGGAGGAACCAGGAGAAACCCACGCCGTAGCGCACGCCAGGCCAGAACCGGCCACCCCAATAGCCACCGCCCCAGTAATGACCCGCGCCACCGACGAAGCCGGGGTGACCGTAGCCGGGATGGCCGTAGCCATAGCCCGGACGCCCGCCAACGTAGCCTGGCCGACCGCCCGCGTAGCCTGAGTGCCCCGCCGTAAAGTGGCCACCGCCACCGGCATACCCGCCGTAAACGTGGTTCGCCGTGGCCGCATAGTGCGCGTGGGACGTCGCGACGTGCGCGCCGCCCGCGTAACCTCCGTGGCCACCTGCGTAGCTACCGGCAAAGTTAGCGTGCCCGCCGCCCGCGAAGCCTGCGTGCCCACCGCCCGCAAAGGCCGCATGGCCGCCGCCACCCCCCATCGCGTGGCCGCCGCCACCTCCGAAGTGCGCGCCACCACCGCCGCCACCGCCGTGTCCGCCACCACCACCACCCCCTCCGTGGCCCTGGGCGCTGGCCGCCATCGAAGCCCCCATCGCGACCGCGGCGATCACTAGGGTTCGGGCGAGAATTCCTGCATGTTTCATGATCATGGCGTTGACTCCGTCGCTAGGCCCGTGAAGCCCGCGCGGCATTAATACCCTGTGCAAACGATTAGACGCTCTGTAGCCACCTTCGTTCAAGATCCCGGCTTAGCTCTTACCTATGCCATCAGTCTCTATATGACCGCGAATCCTGACTTTTCCAGTAACGGGCTCCGCCCCGCTACCTACTTACTCACAACGTTATCCCTGCCCTGGCGATGACAGGGGTCGCTTTGTCATAAGCTTATCTGAGCGTTATGACCGTTCCTCAGACGCCGCGCTGAACGCTGGGTAAACAGCTGGATGAACAGCTGTTCAGCTGGCATCGAGCTCGGCGTAATGACGGAAGATGCCCTGATCGTTGAACGGTATGCGGCGGTCGGACGCCAGGTAAGCGGCAATTCGCGGGCGCTCCTGAATCCTCGCATGTAACGCGAACAACCGCTTGTGCCCGCGGGCGGCACACACCATCGCCTTGGGAAAGGCATAGCCCAATCCCGCGATGATCTGAAACATCGACAGGTCCACGTAAGTCAGCTTCGTTCCCGCGAGATAGCGTTGCCCGCGCTGACGCGCGAGCAGCCGCTCGAAATAACCGAGGAATTTAGGCAACCGGTTCTCGAGGAAGTCCGTGGAGCGGCGCCGCGCTTCCTTCTTCTGGTCTTCGTAGTAGAGGCCGGACGCAACCGGATGATGCGTGTCATGAATTTCAACCACGAAATCCGCGATCGTGAGTTGCAGCTCGTGCACCCACAGCCGTCCAGCCTCGTCCCGCGGCGCGAGCCCATGACGTCCACCGAGAAACAGAAGGATGTTGGCCGTCTGGCCAATGACGAGCCGGCCGGATTGCAGAAACGGCGGTGCGAACGGCGGATGACGGAGGCCCCTGCCGTTCAGAAAGCGCATCAGCGCCGCGACACCGAAGCCCTTGCCGCTCTTGCGTGCAACATCCTCATAGTCCGCGCCAGCCTCCTCGAGCGCGAGCCGCACGAACTCGCCGCGACCTTGGATCTCTGGCCAGTAAAAAAGCCGATACGTCATACTGCCCCCCCGCGTCACGCTGCGCTCCGGTCACGCGCCCCGGCGGGAACCCGGGTGACATTGAACCGTATTTACGACTAAGCGCCCTTAAAGCAAAGAACGCTCCCGTCGAGACGCCTTCCGCTACTGCAACCGAGGTATCAACCTATGACTCTCACCGTATCCATCGGACCGGTAATGGCCCTCATCGCCGGCATCCTGATCCTGCTCATGCCGCGCCTGCTGAACTTCATCGTCGCCATCTACCTGATCCTGGTCGGCCTCCTGGGCCTGTTCGGCAGCAGCCACGGCATTCACATATAGCGACTTTCGTCGGCTCGGGGCCGCGTCATGCGCACCGGCCCCGGGCCGCCGTTCAGGCTTTGAGCGAGAACGGCGTGAAGTCGGTGTCGCGATCGTAGTAGTCCTCGTGCTCCGAGCGCTTGAGGAAAGCGACCACCTGGTAGGTCAAGGGTGTTGCAATGACTTCCCATGACGACTTCATGACGTACTGCGTCAGTGTGACGGAAACGAGCTCTTCGGTAGGCCACACGCCGGCAAAGGCGATCGTGCAGAACAATGCCGAGTCGACCAGTTCCCCGCAGAGCGTCGAGCCGATGATCCGCGTCCACAACCACCGGCCGTTGGTCCACAGCTTCATTTTCGCCAACACGAAACTGTTGACAAAAGAGCCGCACCAGAAGGCGATGATCGAGGCCAACACAATGCGTGGCGTGTTGCCGAAGATTTCCTCCACAGCCTTCTGATTGTTCTTCCAGTGCTCGGCCGGCGGCAGATGCACGATGACAGCCGCCATGAACGAGGCAAACACCAGCGCCGCCAGCCCGCTCCAGACGACCCGCCGGTCCCGTGCATAACCGTAGACCTCGGTCAGGATGTCGCCGAACAGATAGGAGATCGGAAAGAACAGCACCCCCGCCACGAAGGTCACCGCCCCGAAGATCGGCACGTGGACGGTCGTGACCTTCGAGGGTCCGATGAGGTTCGCGCACAGCAGGACGCACACGTAGGCGCCCAGGATCAGGTCATAGTACTTATACGTTTTTGTAGCGGGCACCGGATGAGTGTCTCTTGAGCTTCGGATGGAGCCCTGGAGCTTACCTATTAATCACCCGGGTCGGCGCTTCGGAAATCTCATTCTGCATCGTGCTGGCAGCGCTGTTCTCACTGCCGCCGTTGGCTGCCATCCGCGCCTTGTACCAGCACCAGGTATTCCCGCCCATTCTCTTCGCCTCGTACAGCGCGAGATCGGCGGACTTGTAGAGACGATCCTGCACGGTGCCGTGATCGGGGAAGACCGCCACGCCGATACTGGGGCTCGTCCTCACATTGACGCCGTTCACCGTGACTTCGAGCGCGAAACTCTCGACGATGCGCTTACACACCGCTTCAATATCCGACGCCGCCGGATTCTGCGTCAGCAATACGGCATATTCGTCGCCGCCGAGCCGCGCGACACAATCTGATTTACGCACGGCGGCCTGGAGCCTGATGGCCGCTTCGATCAACAGCGCGTCGCCGACATCGTGGCCCAGTGTATCGTTGATGTGCTTCAGCCGGTCGAGATCGATGAGCAGCAGTGCAAAGCGCCCATTCTGCAGCCCCGCGAGCACCAGCAGCTCACGGAACTCCTCCATGAACATGCGCCTGTTGGGAAGCGCGGTCAGGGTGTCGCAATACGCGATCTGCTGCAGTTGGCGCTGACTCTCCCGCAGTTCCGCCGTCCGCTCGATCACCACTCGCTCCAGCTCGCGCCGGGCCTTGCGCAGGTAAATCGTGCGCACTTGCACCACCGCGACAATGAGCAGGAAGAACGCGATTCCCGCAAGTATTCGGAACGCGATCGTCTGGTACCACGCCGGCAGCACGTGAATCGGCACCGTCAGCACGCTGTCGGTCCACAATCCATCGCGATTCGAGCCGCGTAGACGCAGGGCATAATCGCCGGGCAAGAGGTTGGTATAGGCGGCGAGCCGGCGGCTCGGCTCGGTCTCGATCCAGTCCGAGTCGAAGCCATCGAGCCGGTACGCGTAGCGGTTGCGCTCGGGCGCCGAATAGTCGAGCGCGGCAAACTCCACCGCGATGCTGTTTGCATCGGGAGTCAATGTCAGCGGCACGACATCGTGGTCACTGTTGAAGTTGCTCGCGGGGACCCGCTTGCCGCCGATACGAACATCGGTAACGACAACCGGCGGGTGATAACTCCACTGCGTCAATTCTGCCGGACGCACGATGATGAGCCCGCCCACAGCGCCGAAGAGCAGTTCCCCTTCCGCGGTGCTCGCACCCGCGCCGGCCCAGTGGTTCGCTATAGGCGCGCCCTCCGCCCTGCGCAGAGTACGAACGGCAAAAGAATTCGGATCGATGACGGCCAGTCCGTCGTCGGTACTCGCCCAGATCTGCCCACGCGCGTCCTCGAGGAGCTTGTCGATACTCTCGCTGGCAAGACCCTGGGCCGCGCCGAGCCGGATGAAGTGAGGCTTGCCGTCGTGGCTGCGACTATCCAACACACTGATGCCGCCGCCGAGCGTGCCGACCCATAGACGGCCGCGCCGGTCAGTCAGCAATGTGGACACGTACCCGGCCTTGAGAGCCGTGGGTTCCGGCGGATCGGGAAGAATGCGCTCCACCTCATGGGAGGCGAGATCGAGACGGTTGAGGCCGTTCTTGGTTCCGACCCACAAAGACCCCGGCGGCCCCCGGTCGATGACCGTGACCCGCTGGTCCGAGAGCCCTTCGACGTTGGCGCTCGAGACAGTGGGCTTCGCGCTCAGATCCAGGGCCCACAAGCCATCGAACCCGCCAACCCACAACACATTGTCCTCGAAGTGCAGCGTCCAGACGGCAGCGCTGGGATCATGTTGCGGCGAAGACAGGCGCAGTACGCCGTGACCGAGTTTGTCCGCGCGATACAAGCCCTGCTCCGTGCCGACATAAACGTCGCCGGACGGCCCGCGCACGAGCACATTCACGTAGTCCTTGGGTAAGGCGGTCTGCGGATATTTTGGATCGGGACGCAGGGCCGCCACGCGCAATCCCATCGGATCGAGTATGTCGATACCGGTACTCCCCAGACCCAGCCACACGCGCCCGTCGGGCATCGCAAGCACCGAGTCCACGTCCGAATCCGACAGCGTGCCCTGGCGGCTCGAGCCACCGAACACGGTATAGATAGCGGCTTGTCGGGAGTTGTAACGGCTGATACTGCGCGTGGTCGCAATCCAGACCAATCCCGCGCGGTCGGTATGCAGTGCCTGCACACCGTCGTCGGCGAGGCTGGACATCACTGTCGGATCATGAAGAATCCGGCGCGTCTCGAACGTCTTCCCGTTGACGGCAACGATGCCGTGACCGTCGGTGCCGAGCCAGATCTCGCCGGGGCGCACCTCGGTAATGGCACGAACACCTTCCATCGGTAACAGCGGCTGTTGCACGCCGCTCGCCAACGGAGGGGGCGTTTCGTGCTCCTTCGGGTCGACCACATAGACGCCCTGGCGAACAGTACCGATCCAGATTCGTCCGGTGCTGTCCTGGTAGAACGTCCAGGCGACCGCGACCTTCGCATCGCCCTGCCCGAGGGGCACGGCCACAAAGCGCTTCGAGCCCGACTCGCGCCGCACGAGCCCCGCCTGCGTCCCCACCCAGAGCGCACCTTCGCGATCACGAAACAAGGCGCGAACGCGGTTGTCCGGCAGGGTGTCAGGATCATCGCTGTTATGACGGTAGTGCTCTACTTCGTCCGTGTCCGCGCGCAGATGATCGAGACCGCTGTCAGTGGCTACCCATACTCCGCTGGCACCGTCATCGACAATGTCGCGCAGGCTGGCGCTGCTGAGGCCATTGAGGCCTGCTCCATATGTGACGAAGCGATCGCGATCCCGGTCATAGCGTGCGAGTCCACCGGAGTTGGTGGCAATCCACAGGCGGCCGCGGGTGTCGGTGTGGAGCTGTCGGACGAGATTATCGGGCAAGGCGCCCGGCGTGCCGGGATCAGCCTTGTAGCTGCGGAAGTGGTAGCCATCCCAGCGGGCCAGGCCGTTCTGGGTGCCGACCCAGAGAAAGCCTTCACCATCTTCGGCCAGCGCCGTCGGCGCGGTGGAGTTCGGCAGATCGTTGTCGCGCGCAAGGTACTCGAAAACCGTGTCCGCCAATGCGGACCAACGCCCCGCGTCGGCCGCATGGACCTGGGCGAACCCTCCCCCCAAAGGCACGCCGGCGAGGCCCATCACCAGGGTCGCCAGGAGCCAGCCAAAGAGTTTCTTTAACGCGCGCATAGGCTGGATCACCGTTGCCCGATACTACTCCGGCAAACCGGACGCCGATTGGATGACACGTACAAGATGTGTCCTGCATCACGGCGTCATAATGCAACGCGCCGCGGCACGGTAGTTGCTCGAGACCCTTTGAACGCGAGTTGACGCCCCCATACAGTTAAGTGCGCACATGAGTGCGCCTGCATGCGCAGATGGAGAGTACGATGAGCAAGAATTCTAAAGTTCTTCGCAGTGCATTGATATCGCTGGCCTTTGCGGCAGCGATTCCCGCGGCTTGGGCGGGCGGCCAGACATTCAACGTCGCCATGCAGGACGACAACCATCCTCCGCGCCTGGTTCGTGTGCTGGATTTGAAGGCGCCTGACATTCACGACGTGATGTCGGCGGACGAGATCGCGGCCCTACTGCCCGATCCCGAGGAATCGGACGTCGTCGGCGCCGAAACGGTGCAAGTCCGCGGTGCGGTCCCGGCACCTTACGTTCCGGGTGGCTTCGCCGCGATCTACTGGGGGCTTACCCATCCGATCCAGGCGTGGCGCATCCTCGCCCCAGCGCAATAATTTACAAACCGGGGTCGGCCGGTAACACGACGCCGGCGACCTCGCCAAAGCCAATTCGGACAAATCCGGGGCTTGCGCACCACCCGCGGAAAATAACCCGGTCCCCATCCGCCAAGAACGTTCGAGTCTCGCCGGACCGCAACGTCAGTGATTGCTTACCCCCTGCGCTCAACTCGAGAAGCGATCCCGCCTCCTCCGCACCCGGACCCGACTGCGTGCCGCTCCCGAGCAGATCGCCCGCCTCCAGGTTGCATCCGTTGACAGTGTGGTGCGCAACCAACTGCGCGATGCTCCAATACGAGTCGCGAAAAGTCGAATGGGACAGGCGTTCTGGCGCCAGAGATTCAGCTCGCATGCGCTCGGTCTCGAGCCACACTTCGAGCCGCACATCGATGGCTCCGGCCGCGCGCACTCCGGCGCCCTCCAGGTAGGGCAGCGGCTGCGGGTCGTCCACAGGACGGGTCCACGGCGCCCGGAACGGCGCGAGGGCTTCGAGCGTCACGATCCACGGCGAGATCGTGGTCGCGAAGTTCTTAGCCAGAAACGGCCCGAGCGGCTGGTACTCCCACGCCTGAATATCGCGCGCCGACCAATCATTCAGCAGGCAAAGCCCAAACACGTGGTCCTCGGCAGCGTCGAGCGACACACGGCTGCCGAGTGCGCTGCCCGTGCCGATGAAGATTCCGACTTCCAACTCGTAGTCGAGACTTCGCGTCGCCGCGACGAACGGACAGGGCGCGCCTTTCGGCATGATCTGCCCTACTGGTCGCGGAAACTCCTGTCCGGAAACGCGGATCGACGAGGCGCGGCCGTGGTAGCCGATCGGCACCCACTTGTAGTTTGGCAGCAGCGGGCTGTCGGGTCGAAACAGGCGCCCCACCGACGTAGCGTGATGGATCGAGGCATAAAAATCAGTGTAGTCGCCGATTCTCGTTGGAACGGTGAATTCGGCATCCGCCTGCGGTACGAGCGCCGCACGCAACCGCGCCGCATGCGGTGAATCGGAGCGCAACACTTCCGATAGAAATCCGCGCAACGCCGACCAGGCCTCGCGCCCGAGCGCCAGGAATGAATTCAGCGTGGGCTCGCTGCAGGCGACCAGTGCTTCGGTCACCGCGCCGACGGGCGGCACACCGGCGGCAGACCGCGCAACCCCGGCAGCCTCAGCAGCGGGCGTCTGCCCGCTAACCGCAATACTGCGCAACTCAGGCGCGCCGAGATCGAGAATCTGATCCCCAATCGCCACCCCACCGCGATAGGGTTCCGCGCCGCCACTGCCGCGGCGACGTCGAAAGACCCCAAACGGCAGATTCTGAATCGGAAAATCCGCGTCAGCCCGATTGGCCGATTCGACCCAACTGCGCAACGCCGGATCGTGTGTTGAGTTAACAGCCCCCATGTCAGGGTTTCCGGCTGTCGAAGTGACTACGCAGCCCCTGCCAGCATTGCGCATAATCCCGCTGCCGCTGCGGTAACTCCAGGGCGAAGCGCGTAGGCCGGATCAATGTGCGCGTCTCGAACATGAACGCCATGGTGTCGGCGACGTGGTGTGGCTGCGAGGTGTCGGCCTGCACCGCTTTTTCGAACGTCGTCGCGTCGGGCCCATGTCCCGTCATGCAGTTATGGAGCGACGCCCCGCCTGGAACAAACCCTTCCGACTTGGCATCATACACACCCGCAATGAGTCCCATGAACTCGCTCGCGATGTTGCGATGAAACCAGGGTGGCCGGAACGTGTTCTCCATGACGAGCCAGCGCGGCGGGAAAATCACGAAGTCGAGATTGTCGACACCCGGGGTGTCGCTGATTGATTGCAACACCAGGAAGATCGACGGGTCGGGATGATCGTAACTCACCGAGCCCACGGTATTGAAAAGCCGCAGGTCGTACTTGTACGGCGCGTGATTGCCGTGCCAGGCCACTACGTCGAGCGGTGAGTGCCCGATCCGCGCGGACCACAGATGACCGCCGAATTTCGCCACCAGCTCGAAATCTCCCGTGAGGTCTTCGTACCAGGCCGTCGGTGTCAGGAAGTCGCGCGGGTTCGCGAGGCCGTTGGAGCCGATCGGCCCCAGGTCCGGCAGCCGCAAGGGCGAGCCGAAATTCTCGCAAAAATAACCACGCGCCGCGCCGTCCGGCAACTCGACCCGGAAACGCAGCCCGCGAGGAATCACCACGATCTCCTGCGGTTCGACCTCGATCAAACCCAGTTCGGTAGCCACGCGCAACCGTCCCTGTTGCGGGACGATGAGCAACTCGGCATCCGCGTCGTAGAAGAAACGGTCCGTCATGGAGCGATTGGCGACGTACCAGTTGATGGAGCATCCCGTCTGCGACTCGGGCGAGCCGTTACCGCCGATGGTGCGTACGCCGGCGATGAAATCGGTCGGCGGCTCGGGAATCGGCAAGGGACTCCAGCGGAGCGGATTCGGTGACGGCTCGATCTCATCGAAGCGATTCGTGAACGCGCCGTCGCTGCTGCTCGCGAATTCCCCATGCACGGCTGCCGGCCGGATCCGGTAGAGCCAGCTCCGCCTGTTGGCGTGGCGGGGAGCCGTGAACGCCGTTCCGGAAAACTGCTCGGCGTACAACCCGTAAGCGCACCGCTGCGGCGAATTGCGTCCCTGCGGGAGCGCCCCCGCCAACGCTTCCGTCGCAAAGTGGTTAGCGAAGCCTGTTTGGTACTGCATGGCGCTATCATCGCACAAATAGTTGCGTTCGCAACCTTTTCCGCCGATTATTCCAGGCCATGGAATCGAAACGCCCCGCCCCCCAGCCCCAGGACGCTCCCCCGCTGCAGCTGGGCGATTTCGTGCCCTTCCGACTGAATCGGCTCGCGGCCGAGGTGAGTGAGCACCTCGCGGAAATCTATCGGGCACGGTTCGGGCTCGATATCCCGGAATGGCGTGTGATGGCCACGGTTGGCCCGGAGCGCGGCTGCACCGCACAGCACATCGCCCGCAGCACCCGGATGCACAAGACCCGGGTCAGCAGAGCGATTGCCCATCTCGAGAAGCGGGGCCTGATGACTCGCGTGACGAACTCCGCCGACCGGCGCGAGATGGAGCTGCGCCTGACCCGCGCGGGCCGGCGCCTCTATGCGGAGTTGGTTCCGCTGGCGCTCGAGCGCGAAAACAGCCTGCTCGCCTGCATGAGCCGGGAGCAGTTGCGCGCCTTTACCGCCGGGTTGGATTGCCTCGAGACCTTCCTGGGACTTCGCAAGGGCTCCGCCGACTGATGCCATTTGCGTCCCGGCCGGTCATAATTGCGGGCTCCGCGCGTACCACGCGCTTCCTTAAGTGATCTGCGGACCGACGCGATGAAGAAGACCTCGATGCGGGTTACCTGGGGCGCAGCGATCGCGCTGGCCGGCACGATGCTGGTGCTCATGCCGGCGCTCGCCGCCGACCCCACTCCTCCCGCGCCCGCCATCCCGGTAGCTCACTCGGCGCTCCTCACCATCGACGCCACACACACCGATGACGGCCTCGCGCTTCACATCAAGCACGCCGGCAACCAGATTCCCATTGACGGCCGCGACGTCACGGTGTCCGTCGACGGCAAGAGCCAGCCTGTCACGCCGGCGCCCGAAGGCACGTTCCTCCTCTCGACAAAGGGTCTGGCCGGCGACGGCGAACGGCAGTTCGACATCGTCGTGGCTCACGATGGGATCCGCGAGATTCTCACCGGCAAGGTCACACTGCCGAAAGTGGGCGCGACCCTGGACCTGTGGCGCGATCACAAGCAGATGGCCTGGTGGGTCCTCAACGTCGCCATCGTTCTGATCGCGGTCATGGCGTTCTCACGACGGCAATCGAAACCCGCGAAAGAAGACGAGGACGACTGAGCGCCCTGGTCAGAACACAATCACCCCGGTCGAAATCCGATGCGAAACGCGCCCCAGTGCCGCCCCCGCACAAAGATGGGCGCTGACAGGTCCTTGATCAGCATGAAATTTCCGCCCCCCATGTTACGGCGATACGTCTGCAGCAGAAAGCGCTTCGTGTTGTGGGCAACTTTCTTCACCGCCCGATCGTTGTACACCCGCCGGTTACGGCAGTGGGCCGCATTCCAGACCGGATCGTTACTCTGCGGCTGACAGTAGTTGGGATTGTGCGTAGGCAGGTAACCGCCCTTCGCCCAGGCGACACAAAACACGATGCGCGGGTCGGCGCTCTGCAACGGATCCTGGATCGGTGGCAGCAGCCGATCAGTGAACCGTACATACTCGGTCATGAACTGCTGCGGATTCGTCCCCGGAATCTCGCGATAACGCTCGTCGAAAAGCTGCGCCTCGTGGATCTCGCCACGATCGATGGCCGCTTCGAACTCCGTACCGATGCGATTCGCGGTCGCGATACCGAGCTCGATGATGGGCGTATCGGCGGTGGACACCCCGCTTTCGGCAATGAATTCGATCAGGGTCTCGCTCAGATTCAGCAGCCCGTCGACCCGCTTGTCCGCCTGCGTCAGGTTGGTGGAGGAAAGCTGCACACCGTTGGCTAACTCGCCGAGCTCCGACAGCGTGACGTCGCAGGCTTCGAGATTACTGGCGGCGGAGGCCGCTATCGCGTCGATTTCGCGGCCCACGGTGTTGAACGCTTCGTGTGAGCGAATGATCACGCCGTTGACCTGCTCGACACTGGCGGCGGCCTGGACCGCGTGTTTGTTGGAAGCGCTGCTCTCGGTGACGAGCCCGCTGATCTGCTCGCCGAGGGCACGCACACTGGCGGTAATCCGATCGGTGGCGGTGCGGGTCTGGTCGGCCAGGCTCTTCACCTCGGCGGCAACGACCGCGAAGCCACGGCCGGCCTCGCCCGCCCGGGCGGCTTCGATGCCGGCGTTGAGTGACAGGAGCTTGGTCTGCTTGGCGATGGTTTCGATCGAGCCCGCCACTTCGCCAATCTGCTTCACCACCGGTGCGAAAGAACTGAGGCGCTCCTCGATGCGCTTCACCGCCGTGGTCAAATGACCGATCTGCTGCACAGCACTACCCATCAGCGCGCGCGACTCGGCGATCTCCGTACCCGCCATGGAAGCGGCGTTCTGCGCTTCCCGTGCCGCCGTATCAATCGCGCGATTTCCCGACACCATCGTCTGCGCCGACTGTTCCAACTCCTCGCACTGCGCCGCCTGGTTCGAAATGCGCGTCGTCACCTCCTCCAGGTTGCCGGCGATGTCGGCCACCTCGACCCCGAGGGAGCCGATCCGCCCTGCCAGCTCCGCAATCAGACGCGCGCTGTCGATCTCAACGTTGCCACCCATGATATCCCCCGACGCCGCGGATGAGCTTCATGAGATGACTTTCGCGCCACTCTTGCAAGTGTTCAGCGAATGGAACACTCGCCAATACACACTAAGGCGAGGTCACCGCTCGAAGGTATCGATAGAAGAACTCGTTACCCTTGTAGAACGACTCGACGCCCAACCGCTCGTCGCGGCCGTGCGCACGCTGGTTGTCCTTGTCAATGTCGATTCCGGTGACGGTGTAGGTTGG
>DATBCZ010000060.1:0-9217 GCA_036270175.1 Steroidobacteraceae bacterium
CAGCGATCTTCTGGTTGGCTTCGGCGGTGGCGAGGTCCGCCTGCGCCTGGCGGAGCTGCTGATCGATTTCGGGCGATTCGATCTCACCCAGTAATTGGCCCGCCTTGACCGGAGTGCCGATGTCGACCAGCCAGCGCTTCAGGTAGCCGCTGGTGCGCGCGTAAATCGGCGCCTCGTAGTTCGCCTGGATGTTACCCGGGAGCACGAGTTCGGCCAGATCCGACTGGGCGCCGGGCTTCGTCGTTGCGACGGTGACCACCGCCTGCGCCTCGGTGACCTCTTTGAGCTTCGCCGCCGCGAAATGCGCGGAGACGCCGGCCCAGAGGATGATGATGAGAGCCGCAACACCCACGAACAGGGCCGCCCGGCCCAATCCCCGCGCGCTGCGTTTCGTGCCGGGGGGCGCCACCGCGCCCTCCGCTCCCAATTCATTCGACCGTATCAGTTGGTCCATGATCGTCTCAGTTTGTTCGTTGGCAGTTAATAGTTACGACTTACCGGTGGCGCAGCGATCAGGTCGCCGCGCTCGGGGTCAGATGAGTCTGGGATGAGGGCTTGGCGCCGCGCCGCCCGTGGATCGCAGCAAACACGGTGGGTACGAAGACCAGCGTCGCGATCGTTGCAAACAACAGGCCGCCGATCACGGCACGGCCGAGCGGCGCGTTCTGCTCGCCACCGTCACCGAGGCCGATGGACATCGGCAACATACCGATGACCATCGCCAGAGCGGTCATCAACACCGGCCGAAAGCGTGTGAAGCCGGCATCGTGAGCCGCCTGCAGCGGCGTGGCCCCCTGGTCGAGGCGGTCACGGGCAAAACTCACCACCAGGATACTGTTGGCGGTCGCGACACCCATACACATGATGGCGCCGGTCAGAGCAGGCACGCTCAGCGTCGTATGCGTGATCAACAGTATCCACGCGATGCCAGCCACGGCGGCGGGGAGTGCCGTGATGATGATGAAAGCATCGGTCCAGGACTGGAAGTTGATCACGATGAGCAGGTACACCAGCACGATCGCACCGATGAAACCGATCGCCAGCCCGGTGTACGAGGCCGTCATGGTCTGCACCTGGCCGCGCACCGTGATGTGGGTGCCCTTGGGAAGCTTGCCGTCGAATTTGGCGATTGCCGCGTTGATGTCGTCGTTGATCGCGCCGAGGTCGCGATCCTGCGCGGCACCGTAGATATCGATGATGTTCTGCGTGTCCCGGTGGTAGATCACGGCGGGGCCCATGCCCCGGGTAATCGTCGCCAGGCCGCCGAGAATCTGCTGTTGGTTGGTCGCGGTGGTCACCGGCAGATTCTGCAGGTCCTCCAGCGAGGTCATGCGGTACTGCGGCGCCTGCGAGACGAGCGGGTACTGCAACCCCGTATCGAAGTTCAACCAGAAGGTCGGTGCGATCTGCCCACTACCGGACAGCGTCAACAGCAGGTTGTTGGCGATGTCATGCTGACTGATGCCGAGCTGCTGGGCGCGGCTGCGATCGGTTACAACGCGCAGCTCCGGCTGATTGAAGACTTCACCGAGGCGCAGGTCGACGAGTCCGGGCACGTGGCGCAGCGTGGCCAGCAGCCCGTTGGCGATGTCGCGATTTAGCGGGCTGGCGCCGGAGACCTGGATGTCGATGGGCGCCGGTACACCGAAATTCAGAATCTGACTGACGATATCGGCCGGCAGGAAGCCGAACACGGTGCCGGGAAACTCGTGGGGCAGCCGTTGCCGCAGGGCACGGATGTAGTCCGCCGTGGGCGGGTGGTCCGGCTTCAGGGAGATGAGAATGTCAGCATCGCTGCTGCCAATGGTACCGGAGTTACCGTAGGTGAGATTGATGCCCGAGACCGGCAAGCCGATGTTGTCGACCATGCTGTCGATCTGACTCGGCGGGATCACCTCGCGCATCGCGGCCTCGATGCGATCGACCAGTGACGCGGTGTCTTCCACGCGCAGGCCCGTCTGGCCACGGATGTGCAACTTGATCTGGCCGGCATCGACCTCGGGAAAGAAGTTCTTGCCCAGAAACGGATAGATCAGCATCGAGGCGGCGGCGAAACCCAGGAACACCGCGATGAAGGCGCTGCGGTGCTCGAGCACGGTCGACAGGAAGCCCTGGTAGTTGTCGCGCACTCGCTCGAAAACCGCTTCGAAGCCGCGCTGGAAGCGCTGCAGGAAGTTGGGATTGCGGGCCGCCTCATGCTCCACCGCCGCCGTCCGCAGCCAGTACTTCGCGAGAGTCGGCACCAACGTACGCGACAGGACATACGAGGTCAGCATCGCGAACACGACGGCTTCGGCCAGCGGCACGAACAGGTAACGCGCCACGCCCGACAGCAGGAACATCGGCACGAACACGATACAGATGGAGAGCGTCGAGACGAGCGCCGGAATCGTGATCTCGAACGAGCCCTTCAGAATCGCGGGCTCGACGTCCATCCCGTCCTCGAGATGGCGGTTGATGTTCTCGATGGTGACCGTCGCGTCGTCGACCAGAATACCAACGGCGAGCGCGAGACCGCCCAGGGTCATCAGGTTGATCGTCTCGCCCAGCGCGTCGAGGATGATGAGCGAGGTAATGATGGACAGCGGGATCGAGATGGCGATGATCAACGTGCTGCGCCAGCTACCCAGGAACAGGAGCACCATGAGAGCTGTCAGCGAGGCGGCGATGATCGCTTCGGTCACGACACCCTTCACGGCCGCGCGCACGAACACCGATTGGTCGCCCGTCGTCGCTATCGAAGCGCCATCCGGAAGCACCTCGCGCACACGGGGCAGGCGAGCCTGGATCTCGTTGACGATGTTGAGTGTAGAGGCCGCGCCGGTCTTCTGAATCGACATGAGGACGGCACGCCGTCCGTTCACGCGGACGATGTTCGTCTGCGGCGGGTGACCGTCGTGGACGAATGCAACGTCACGGATATAGGTCACGTTGCCCCCGATCCGGCCGCGGATCGGCAGGTCGTTGATCTGGTCGACCTTGAGGGGGCTGGAATTCAGCTTGACGTTGTATTCGGTGTCACCGATCTTCTGGGTGCCCGCCGGCACGATCAGGTTCTGATTGGTGATCGCGTTGTTGACGTCGTTCGCGGTGAGACCCTGCGCGCGCAGTGCATCGGGCTTGAGGTCGATCTGCACCTGGCGGGTCGCGCCACCGAAGGGATAAGGAACCGCGGCGCCGTAGATGGTCGCGACCTGGGCACGGATCGTCTGGTTGCCGAAGTCGAACAGCTGCGCCTCGGTGAGCTTGTTGCTCGACATGGCGAGCTGAATGATCGGAACCGTCGCGGCGTTGTATTTGAGAATGAGCGGCGGCTGGATACCGGGCGGCATGTTCTTCAGCGACTGCTGCCCGAACGCCGTCACCTGCGCCATCGCGAGATTGATGTCGACACCGGGCTGAAAGAACAGCTTGATGACCGACACGCCGGGGTACGTCGTCGACTCGACATGCTCGATGTCGTTGATGATCGTCGTGGCGTAGCGCTCGATCTGTGCCGTGACGCGCCCCGCCATCTCGTCCGGCGGCATCCCGGTGTACTGGAACGTCACCGCAATGATCGGGATCTTGATGTCGGGGAAAATGTCGGTCGCCATCCCGGGGCGTAAGGGGGTGCCCAGGATGGTCAGCGCACCGATCAACGGCAGGAGAAGAGCGAGAACGATGAAGGTATAGGGGCGCTTTAGCGCCACCTCGACGATCCACATGACCGAACCCTTTGATCGGGGGAGAAACGAGGGGGAGCTACAGAGCGTGCCCTCCCCGAGCCGATATAGTCTCGATTATCGATAATCCAAGAAGGATGACAAGTTAACGTTCTTTTATGCCGTGCCGCATAAAGGCTAAGTCGTTGAGTGGGAAGCAGTTTGTGCCCGAAATAGGGGCGCGTCTTGTAAGAATCGACTCGACGCGGACTCGATTTTGTCAGCCCTTCCGGGGAGCCGGCTCGCGACCGAGCGACTCGCGCCAGCCGCTGTAGCCGAGCCGTCTCAGACGATCGCTGGCTTCCCGGCGCTTACCGCTAGTCGGACGCGCTCGCGGTTTTCCGTGCAGCGACGGCGCCCCACCAGCGAAAAGCCCACTCCGGGATCGCAGATGCTGGCCACCAGGACATCGTGCTGGCGGAACCGTACGGCCACGATCTCGCCTTCGGTGAGGACGGAGCCCTGGGTCCGCGCTTCCAGGCAGCGACCGGGCTCGTTCGCTGTCACGTGCCAACCCGACGTTTGCGCCAAACGCCCGACGGCCTCGAAATTCTCTTCCGGATCGGCATGCGTCGGCACCACGACGTACCGTAGCTCACGAAGTTGCACGCGCAGAATCGCCGCACCGAGGCCCCCCGAGACCAGCAGGCCGAAAACGCCTGCCGCGGTGATCGCGATCGCGTCTCGCATGTTCTCGAGGAAGGCGGACGTGATGATGAGGGCCACGCACAATGCAGACAGGTAGCCGCAAATCGCCACCGGGGCGAAATATTTCACCCGCTCGAAGCCCGACAGTTGGAGTCGCTCTGCTTGCATGTGTGGTGAGTATATTAGGCGCCCGCTCGCCTCAAAACCGTGTGCCGCGTCATCCCGCATCCACGCAGGAGCCTGTCCCATTATGCCCCTCACGCCGCGTCGCAACATCCTGTTTGCCGTGCTTCTCACTTCAGTGCTACTCCTGCCGCCCCTGTTAGGAGGCGACGTGTGGGGCGCCGTACCGCCGTCGACCGCCACCTCCGGGGCCGGATCCCCGCCGTGCGAGCCCGTCGCGCCCGAAGCCGAAAAGGCGGCGATTTTCAAGGTCATCACCGCCATGGAGGCCGCCTGGAACCGCGGCGATTTTCGGGGCTACATGCAGGGATTCAAGAACCCGGACGTGATTTTTGTCTCCGGCGGCCGTTTCCAGGACGGCTGGCAGGGCACGTTGGATCACTACATCCGCGACTACGGCGCGTCAGCCGAGACGCGCGGGACGCTGCGGTTCTACGATATTCGTATTGAAATGCTGGGCCCCGACGCCGCGCAGCTCATCAGCCGCTACCAACTCGTCAAGCAGCAACACCCGCAGTACGGGATCAACACCAGGCTGATGCGCAAGGTGAATGGAGAGTGGGTGATTGCGCTCAACCATGTATCGTCGAGCGAGGCGGCACCGGTGGAAACGCTAAAGGACAAATACTAGCTCCGCCGCGTTCACCCGCAGCAGCGTCGCAGTGCCTCGACAACGGCGTCAGGATGGTCACCCACCCAGTTTCGATCGAGCGGCTCCTGCATCTGCGACGCCATGACCCATTGCACGGCCAGCGCCCTGTCACCTCGATCGAGCGCGTCATGAGCATTGACGATGCAATCGTGCTTGGATGCGGTGAGTCGCTGCACGTGCGCGAATGAGACGATCGTACCGTCGTTGAAGGAGAGTCCCACGCCGAAGGACTCGAAGTACGCCGAGCACACCTTCGAGCGGTCGCATTTTTCGTAGTCACGCCAGGCACTGCGGATTGCAGAGAGCGCTTTTTTCAGGTCGGCATCGGGTATAGGAGCGCTACTCGCGGCCGGAGTGGGACCCGCGAGCTGTGCGGCGCTCGGGGCACTTTGGGCCTGCGTCATAGTGTTATCACCTGCGATTGCCGGCGACAATGCTCCTGCAACAGCAAGCCCTCCCGAAATCGCCAGCACCTGTAAAGAATCTTTCATCGCACTCCTTCCGCTCACGGCGCGGATATTACCTCAGCACGCGCGCGATCGAGCAAAGGGGCGCCGGAACGTCTGCCACAGGCGACAATCGAAGTTGGTATCAGCGGGCGAACGCCCCGCTACTTGAAGACGACACTCACGCCGGCGAGCACGTCGAAGCCCGAACCCGGCTCGAAATAGCGGCCATTGCTGTCGTCGACAATCACCGAGCCCACGTAGTGACGGTTCAACAGATTGTTGATGCGGACATATCCATTGACCCGGTAGTGCTGCAATTCCACCCCGTAGCCCGTATCCACGCCAAAGATCGTATACGCGGGAGCAAACACACTATTCACATCATTCGTCGCCACGGCGCTTACGTACTGCGCGTTGGCGCTGGCGTGCAAGCCCAGATCCTCACCCCAGCGCAGCGCCGCGTAGGCATCGTTCTTCGGGACACCGGGCAAGCGGTTTCCCGCTGGGATGGGTACCGTCGGGCGCGCGCAGGGAGCAGCGACGCACGTCAGGTACTCATCCACGTAGTTCGCTTCGATATAGGTGTAAGCGAGTTGCGCCTGCCACTGTGGCGCAAACCGGTAGTCGAGCGAGTATTCGGCGCCCTGGCGCCGGGTACGGTTGCTGTTCTGATAGGTCGAGCGGCCGCCGATGTTGGTATCGACGACGATCTCGTCATGCGTGAGCGCGTGAAAGATGTCAGCCGTCGCATTCAGATCCGGAGTCAGCTGCACCTTCACACCCAGCTCCGTGCTGGTGTTCTTTGCCGGCAGCAGCCCAAGGTTCAGGCCGCGGGCGCCGTCCGGCCTATAAGCGAGCTCCGAGCCTAGAGGCGTCTGAAACCCCTGTCCGTACGAGGCATACAGATGCAGCCACGTCAGCGCCTTGAAGGTCAGGCCCGCAACGGGCGAAGTAGCCGTGTACGTGACCGAGTTAGGACTCGTGGCGGCGACGAGGTGGTCGTCCGAGCGGAATTCCACATCGCTGTGCCGCACTCCCGCCATCAACGACCATTGGGGCGCGAAGTCCCATGTACCCTGGCCATATTCATCGATGTCATCGACGATGTCGTTCTCGTCGCGGCGTAACGCCCCCTGCACGCCGAGAACGTTGCCGAGGTAGTTGTTATAGCCGCGACGGTGCTCGTTCTGGCGATCGTAGGCAGCGCCCATGACCCATGTGATCGGTTGGTCCGCAAGCAGCCCCTGCCACGACCAACGCGCGTCCGCCCCGCCGAAGTTGCGGTTGAGATCCACGACACCGCCAGAACTCCCGGGCGCAGCCTGCGCGCTCACCGGAATCGCCAGGAATTGCTCGACGATGCGGTGACCGAGATAACCCATCACGCGCACCGACTGCGCCTCGCTGATATCGAGGTCGTAGATCAGCCCACCCTGTTGCTGTTGGAGACTCTTGCGGGTCTTGAACTGGCCCGCGGCCGGGTCGGTCGACTCCGGATCGGCCGCGAACTCCGCTTGCGTGATGCCCAGCGGATCCATGGCGTCGGGCCGCTCGACGAGGTTTCCCACGAAAGTCAGGTGGTTCGTATCGTTGAGCGCGTAGCCCACCTTGGTGTTGAAAGAATCGCTCTTCGCACTGCTGTGGCTGCGAAAGCCGTCGATGGAGAAATGTGTGAAATCGACGTTGTAGGCGAGCGGGCCCGCGGAGCCCGAAAAGTTGGCGCCCGCGCGCAGGGCCCCAAAGCTTCCGTAGACTACTCCGGCACGCAACTGTGGCGGCCCACTCCCGTCCGCCGTGAAAATCTGGATAACGCCGCCCGAGGAATTTCCATACAGCGCGGAGAATGGCCCGCGCAAAATCTCGACCCGCCCGGCCGAGTCGAGGTTGAATTGGGAGACCTGCCCCTGCCCATCCGGCCCGGTGCCCGGGATGCCGTCCTGGTACACACGTACGCCGCGAATGCCGAAGGTGGAATTGGCCCCAAAACCGCGGATCGAGATCTGCTGGTCCTGTGCATAGTTATTGCGATTCCGCGCCAGGAGGCCGGGGACGCTCGCGATGTCATCCGCGAGATTCACGCCGAGGGCATCGGTGCGCAATTGCGCTCCAGAGATGGTGCTGATGGCCGCGGGAATGTTGAAGGAAGGCATCGCGATCCGCGTGGCGGTGACCGTCACGACATCGAGGCCATCGGGGTCGCCGCCGACGTGCCTTGCCGGAATGTACTGGTCCTGAATCGACTGCGAATCCTGCGACCGCGGGTCCTGCGCCACCGGATTCTCCGGCGCCCCCACCACCGGCCCTGCGACCAAGGCCGCCACCACACACACCACTCCTCTCAACCGACTGGCAAACAAAGACATTCTGGCGACGACCCCGGCATGTTCCTGACAACCCCCCATAATCGGGAAAATAACGGTCGCCCGAAAGTCGCAGCCCGAATTTAATGATTTTCGCTAGAGGCGAGACGCTGCTCCAGTCGGCCACACGTCGCAAGATTCCGGCGCGCGACGTGGATCTGAGCTTGCTGCTACTCTCGACCCCATGCACCAGGAGGATCTGCCGGAAAAGCATGCGCTGATCGCCAAGGCGACGGGCGTTACCGCCAGGGGATGTGCGTGGACGGTGCTGACGGGTGATGTTGCTTCCGCCTTGCGCCAGATCGAGTCGGCGTCTGTCGACTGTGTCGTAACGAGTCCTCCGTACTACTGGCAGCGCGACTACGAAGTCATGGGCCAGATCGGACACGAGAGCACGATCGGCGGCTATGTTGCCGCGCTGGTGGGCGCCTTCGGCGAACTGCGCCGGACCCTCAAGCCCGCCGGTACCTTCTTCCTGAATCTCGGCGACACTTACTACTCGGCGAAAGGCCGCCCGCACGGCAGGGACGACAAACATAACGGCCGGCAGATGATGCGGCGGCACCTGCGCGCCGTGGACGGTCCGGGGCTCGGTCTGCCGCGGAAATCCCTCATCGGCATACCCTGGCGCGTCGCTCTGGCCCTGCAGGACGATGGCTGGACCCTGCGAAGTTCGATCATCTGGCAACGCCCCGCATCGCTCCCCGAACCTACGGCACATGACCGGCCGTGGCGGACTTTCGAGCACGTGTTCTTGTTCTCCAAGAGCCCGCGGTATTGGTTTCACCGCCCGGGGCTCGTCGGCGAAGAGGATGTCTGGAAAATCGTAGCCCGGCCCGACAATCCGGGCGCGCACTTCGCCCCGTATCCGATCGAGCTCGTGCAGCGCTGCCTGGACTGCGGTTGCCCGAACGGCGGCGTTGTCCTGGACCCCTTCGTCGGTTCGGGCACCACCATGATTGCCGCGCTCGCACGGGGCTCCAGCGCGATTGGCGTAGACCTGAAGCCGGAGTACAGCGGCTACACCATGGAAAGGATCCACCGTGATCTCGGCGTCGCGTTCTAACACAACATGGTCGCCAGGCGCAGGATTGCCAGGCGACCAGGTCAGTGAGAGCGACGCGATCTGGAAGTCCCGACCGGCCGCACCGCGGCAGGCCACGGTTTCCGTGAGCGCCCCGCCCCGGGGCCACGCAGAACGCTGTCGGCGTGCCCTGCTGA
>DATBCZ010000061.1:0-4469 GCA_036270175.1 Steroidobacteraceae bacterium
CTGGCCGTTGTATTGGTCGAATAGCTGCTGCAGTCATCCGCGTCGGGCGGAGAGCATGGAGACCGCTATTCACCGACGTTTGTACGAGGAGCTTGGCCTGCGCTGTCCGATGCAGTTCCTGTTCAAGTTCCAGTACCAGGCGCAGTTCGAGTCGGCCGGCTCCGAGCAAGAGGTTTGCTCGGTGTTCATCGGTCGTAGCAGCGATCCGGTCCGCATGAATCCGAAAGAGATCGAAGCCACGCGCTGGATCTCCATCGAGGGATTGCAGGCCGAGTTGTCCAGCATCGCGGCGGACCGCTACACGCCATGGTTCAAGCTGGAGTGGGCACGGATCTGGCGAGACCATCGCGCCGCCGTGCAGGCTCTATAAGTAGGAGAAGAGTTTGGCTGTTCCGCTGATCCAAGCATATAAAGTCGGGCGTTATATCGCATCCCAGAAGCTGCGGGGTAACAAGCGTTACCCGTTGGTGTTGATGCTGGAGCCCTTGTTCCAGTGCAACCTGGCCTGTTCCGGCTGCGGCAAGATCGACTATCCGAAAGAGATCCTGCAGAAGCGTGTGAGCGTCGCGGACGCCATGCGCGCGGTCGATGAATGCGACGCGCCGATGGTGTCCATCCCCGGCGGTGAGCCTCTCATCCACAAGGAGATGCCGCAGATTGTCGCCGGTATCGTGGCCCGCAAGAAGTTCGTGTACCTGTGCACGAATGCCATCCTGTTGCCGAAGCACATCCACGAATACACCCCTTCGCCCTACCTGACTTTCTCCATCCACCTGGATGGCAGCCGCGAGCGGCACGACGAGTCGGTCTGTATGGAAGGCGTGTTCGACAAGGCGGTCGCGGCCATCAAGCTCGCCCGCAGCAAGGGCTTCCGGGTCACGATCAACTGCACGCTGTTCAGTGGCGAGGATCCGGACCACGTGGCCGCGTTCTTCGACGAGGCCATGGCGCTCGGCATCGAAGGCATCATGGTCTCGCCGGGCTTCAGTTATAACCATGCTCCGCGGCAGGATGTTTTCCTCGGCCGCAGCGCCAGCAAGCGTCTGTTCCGCGAAATTTTCAAGCGGGGCCGCAAGAAGGAAGGCAAGTCGGGCCTGCGCTGGTCTTTCAACCATTCCGGCCTGTTCCTCGACTTCCTCGCGGGTAACCAAGCTTACGAATGCACGCCCTGGAGCATGCCGACCTATAACCTCTTCGGCTGGCAGCGCCCCTGCTACCTGCTGACCGACGAAGGTTACGCGCCGACCTTCAAATCCCTCATGGAAGACACCGCCTGGGAAAACTACGGTGTCGGACGCAACCCGGCCTGCGACAACTGCATGGCCCACTGCGGATTCGAAGGCACGGCGGTGGACGATGCCTTTGCCCATCCAATGCGAGCGCTGAAGGCGGCGCTGTGGGGACCGAAGCTCACGGGGCCGATGGCGGCTGATCCGCCGATCCTTTACGGAGATCGTCCGCGCCAGACCGTCGCCACGGTGGCGGTGGCTGACATCAAGCGCTCGAACCGCGAGCCCGATGCCCCTTCGAGGTTGTAATGAGCGAAAAGCTTAGGCTGGCGGCGGAAGCTCGGGCGTGAATACAGCACTTTCCGCACGACAAGACACCCTGGGCGAGTCGGGCAAGCGTGAGGCATTTCGCGCCCAACTCGAATCATGGCAGACGCGGATGGAGCGGGCGCTGGCCGCGCGCCTTCCCGAGGCGAACGTGGTGCCCGCGCGCCTGCACGAGGCAATGCGGTATAGCGTGTTGGGTGGTGGAAAACGCATCCGACCGGCGCTCGTATTCGCGACCGCGCATGCTCTCGGACTGACGGAAGACGAAGTCGAAGCGGCCGCCTGTGCGATCGAGTTGATTCACGTCTACTCGCTGGTGCACGACGACCTGCCCGCGATGGATGACGATGATCTGCGTCGTGGTCGTCCCACCTGTCATAAAGCCTTTGACGAGGCGACGGCAGTCCTGGTGGGCGACGCCCTGCAGACGCTGGCATTCCAGGTGTTGACTCGCGACCCGGCGCTACCTGCATCGCCGGCCATCCGTTTGCGCTTGGTGGAGTTGCTGGCCGAGGCGAGCGGTACGTTCGGCATGGCCGGTGGCCAGGCGATCGATCTCGGGGTGCAGGGCAAGAAAGTCGATCTGGCCCAGGTCGAGGAAATGCACGCGCGCAAGACCGGCGCATTGATTCGCGTCAGTGTGATGATGGCGGCGGCGTGCTCGCCGTCACTCGAGCCTCGCTGGCACCATGCGCTGTTGGGATTCGTGAATCCCATCGGCCTGGCGTTCCAGATCCAGGACGATCTGTTGGACGTGCTGGGCGACGTGACCACGCTCGGCAAGGCGACGGGAGCGGATAGCGAGCGCGGCAAGCCCACCCATCCGTCGGTGATTGGGATCGAAGCCTCCCAGGAGCGGGTGCGCCTGCTTCATGCGCAGGCGTTGGACTCACTTGCGCCGTTCGGGATGCGTGCCGACCTGTTACGCGCGCTCGCGGATTGGCTCCTCGCCCGCCGTTACTGAGACCCACCAGCGCTCGATACTGGAGCTCAAGCCGGCCGCGTCGAGACCCGCCGCGGCCAGGCAACTTTCTCGCGAGCCGTGCTCGATAAAACGGTCGGGGATTCCCAGCCGCAAGTGGGGCAGCGAGCAGCCGCGGAACGCCAATACCTCGCCCACGGCATTTCCCGCACCGCCCGCGATGGCGTTTTCCTCGATAGTCACAATGGCCCGATGCCGCGCGGCAATCTCAATGACGAGATTCTCGTCCAACGGCTTCACGAACCGCATGTTGACGAGGGTTGCATCCAGGCGGTCCGCGATCTTTTGCGCCGACTCGAGGAGCGTGCCGAACACCAGCAAGGCCAGCCCGCTGCGTCCCTCGCGGCGCACTTGCCCACGGCCGACGGGGAGGGCGGTCATCTGTGTCACAACTGATGCACCCGAGCCGGTGCCACGCGGATAGCGTACGACCGATGGCGTGTTGAGAGTCGTTCCGGTGTAGAGCATCTGGCGGCACTCGTTCTCGTCCGACGGCGCCATGATCACCATGTTCGGAATGCAACGGAGGTAACTCAAGTCGTAACTGCCCTGGTGCGTGGCCCCGTCGCTGCCGACGAGTCCGGCTCTATCGACGGCGAACACGACCGGCAACTGCTGCAGGGCCACGTCGTGAATCAACTGGTCGTAAGCGCGCTGCAGGAAAGTTGAGTAGATCGCTACAACCGGCTTCATTCCCTCGGTCGCAAGTCCGGCGGCGAAGGTCACGGCGTGTTGTTCGGCGATGGCCACGTCGAAGTAGCGGCCGGGGAAG
This sequence comes from Steroidobacteraceae bacterium, assembly GCA_036270175.1. Taxonomy (GTDB): domain Bacteria; phylum Pseudomonadota; class Gammaproteobacteria; order Steroidobacterales; family Steroidobacteraceae; genus 13-2-20CM-66-19. Next base: position 3,311 of record DATBCZ010000061.1, read on the forward strand.
CGTTTCGAGAACTCCACGAGTCCGGAGCCCTCGCGCATGGCGGGCGTCACTCCGACGATCTTTGGATCGGCCGCGGCCATGTCGCAAAGCCACTGGCCAAAGATCTGCGAATAAGTCGGGCCGGTGCTCTTTTCCTTTAAGAGGGTGCCGCTGGCGGGATCGAACGGGCCCGGACCATGCCACTTGATCGGATCAGCTTCGGCGGGCGCGTAGCCCTTGCCCTTGCGGGTAACGACGTGGAGGAGCTGCGGGCCGTGCAACTTGCTGACGTTCTGCAGCGTCTTGACGAGCGCATTCACGTCGTGGCCGTCCACCGGACCGATGTAGTTGAACCCCAGTTCCTCGAACAAGGTCCCGGGCAACACCATTCCTTTCAAATGCCTTTCAGAACGGCGTGCCAACTCCCGCACGGTGGGCATCTCGCGCAGGATCCGCTTGCCGCGCTCGCGCAGATGCGCATACATGGGTCCCGAAAGCGCCTGGGCAAACCGGTTCGAGAGAGCGCCGACGTTCTCCGAAATGGACATGTTGTTGTCGTTCAGGACGACGAGCAGGTCCGTTGGCAGGGAACCGGCGTGATTGAGCGCCTCGAACGCCATCCCGGCTGTCAGGGCTCCGTCGCCGATCACAGCGACGACCCGCCGGTTCTCGCCCTTGCGCGCGGCGGCCACGGCCATCCCGAGGGCCGCGCTTATCGAGGTGCTCGAGTGCCCAACCCCGAAGGTGTCGTATTCGCTCTCCTCGCGGCTCGGGAAAGGCGCCAATCCTCCGGGCTGCTTGATCGACGGCAGACGCTCGCGCCGGCCGGTGAGGACCTTGTGCGGGTAGGCCTGGTGCCCAACGTCCCAGACCAGCCGGTCCTGTGGCGTATCGAACACATAGTGCAAGGCTATCGTGAGCTCGACCGTGCCCAAGCCGGCCGCCAGGTGTCCCCCTCGGGCGCTGACGCTGTGCACGAGGAACTCGCGCAACTCGGTAGCTAGCGCGGGTAACGCGGTTATCGGGAGGCCGCGTAGATCCGCGGGGGAATTGAGGCTGCCTAGCAGCGGAGGGGTTACCGACGATCCTGTCATCCGTAGCAGTATACCCACAACCGGTCCGGGGGCGGGTTTACAAAAGCTCCTGAAGGCTCCGGATGCGGGGGGCCCTTATGCTAAAG